>NZ_KV833903.1:0-3483 GCF_001837725.1 Enterococcus sp. HMSC072F02 | reverse complement strand
TAATGGCTCTTTTTTTATTGCCAATTAATGGGTTCGCCTATACGATTAACAATGAATTTAATTTGGGCTCAAACGAAGGTAGCTCACAAGTAGCAAATAATCAGTACATTTTACTGCACGAAACGGCTAATGAAACAGCAACAGGACGCAATGAAGCGCAATATATGCAACGTTCATGGACTAGTGCTTATACTGCTTATATTGTGGGAGACGGTGGAATTGTTTACCAAGTTGGACAACCTGGTTATGTACAGTACGGTGCTGGTTCGTATGCTAATGCTAACAGTCCCGTGCAAATCGAGTTACAACACACACATGATAAAGCAACGTTTGAGAAAAACTACAAGGCATACGTTGAATTGGCTAGAGATTCAGCAATAAAATATGGTATTCCATTAACATTGGACACGCCTTATAACCAACCAGGAATCAAATCACATTTATGGGTAACACAAAATATTTGGGGCGATCACACTGATCCTTATGGATACTTATCAGAAATGGGCGTAAGTAAGGAGAAACTGGCTTACGATTTAACCCATGGATTTACAGATGAAAATCCAACGACTTCTGGAAACAAGCCTGTCATTGATCCAACACGAGCTGGTGCAGCTAATCCGACTTTAACAGATGGAACGAATCATTCTCACATTGATCAGTTCGGAGAAATCGAAAACGCAAACTTGCATGTGGCTGGCTGGCATATTGCTAACTATCAATACGAATATATTTTCATTATGGATTACAATACTGGGAAAGAATTAGCTCGAGTAAATGCTAATGGCGTTTCACGCCCAGACGTAAACCAACCCTACGGCACTTATGGTAATGTTGGCTATCATGTTTCTTTCAATATGCGTAATTTTCCTAACAAGAAAGTATACGTTATGATGCGTGCAACGAACGATCCGAAAGGTAACACGCAAGGCGGTGCGCAAGATTTTCACGATAAACGGTGGTATTTGAATATTCCGCAAAGATAAAAATAGCCCCTCGATGAGGGGCGGTACTTGGAATCATATATAACATTTTTATTACAAATTTAATGTTATGGATGTCAAAAAGTGTTGTTTTAATTTCATAAACGTTTAATTTGAACTTATGTTCCCTATATGTTAAAGTAACTCCATAATCCTCAAAGATTATATCTGCTAAGAGGCCCAAAAGCTATTGTCTTTAGGGCTTTCTTTTGGTTTAATTATGTTAGCAGATAAATCAATAAATTGAGGTGAGCTAATTGCAAAAACTATTTGTAGACTCCTTTATTAAGGATCAAGCACCTAATTTGGGGCAAAGTCGTCCTCTATTAGTGCAAGCCTCAGATGGAGACCTTTATTTTATAAAGAATAATTTTGTTCGAACAAACGAAGGTTGGATAAATGAAAATGCAGTTTTTTTTCATGAGGTACTAGCCCATAATATGGCTAAATATTTGGGTATTGATGTTCCAGATATTACAATTTTAGAAATAGAAAATGACATTATGACCGCTAATTCAGACCTACTTTTTCAAAAAAGGTATAGTCCAGGTCTTTATTTTGGTACAAAAAAAGTCAATGAAGTTGAAGATAATTTATTTGAAAACTTCTTAGAATTAGTGAGATTAAAAAAACCATATATGAGGAGACCATGGAACCAATTTTTTAAAGATATCCAAAATCCTGAAATAGTTTCTTCAATTATTGTGATGGATCTTTTGTTAGGTAATTTCGATAGATTTGACAATAAAGGTAATCTTATAATAGGGAAATCTGAAAAGGGGCGTATGCTTTATGCGATAGACCATGGTCACTGTTTCGGAGGTCCAGTGTATGATAAAACCAAAGAATCTTTTTTACGATCAAATATTTTTAATGATTCTGCCGAAATGAATAATTACATCAATTCACAGCTAAAATTAATAATTGACATAGCCCAGTATTATGGTGGACACCGACCGTTTAATTTAGCTGGTGAAGTGTTTAAAGCAATTGAAACACATGTTCATTTAGAAAATCCTGACAACCATTCTTTTATGGAACCAATTTATTTATTGGAAACACTTGATAAAAGAAAATTGGATGATATGCTATCAGATATACCGGAAGAATGGCTTCAAAATAAATTACTGCAAAAAGACCTTTATTCTGAATTCATCATCAGACAAGCGAAATTGGTGAGACCTATGATTGAAAGATTAACTTTATGGCAGGCTTTTTCTAACTACAGAGGAGGTGCATTAAAATGGAAATCAGAAATTCCTACTGGTACTCTATAATAAAGTATGTGGCAGATTTTACTAAAGGAGAATTTTTAAATATTGGTATTTTCATTGAAGAGTCAGAAAAAAGTACAGTTAAGTACTCTTTACTTGAACCGGATAATATAAAATTTAAAGCAGCTTTTGAGAACAAGCTGCAAAAAGATGTTTATAGATATGGAAAAGATTATTTTGACTACTTGATTTCTCAAATAAAAAACGATCAGTATCCTATAACAAATATTTCTGAAAATCTTATTCATCATTTAGCTAAAGGAAATGATCTCCCCAAAGGATTTGTATTATCTGAACCTCAATATGCTAAAACTTCTAATGTAGAGCAATTGATGAGCAACCTTCAAGTAACTTATATCGGCGAGAAGTTTGTAAAATCTGAAACTGCTACTCGTGAGTTAGTTATAAAAGAAAAAGCAAGTTCTATTCTTAGCGAAGCAAAACTTTTGAATTACAAAATAAAAACAAATGTTAAGATAGCACCATCACCGACGTTGCCATTTAAGTATCAAATTGATTTTGCCTACAGAGTGAATAACAACATTGATTTGATTCAATCTGCTCCAGGAAACATTGAACTGCTTCCTGATTGGTTTGAAAAAATTAATGTACTCAGTACTAACTATACTCATTCAGATAAAATATCATTATTGTATGATAGTAATGTAGACTCTACTTTATTAAGTGATACAAAATCAGCTATTAGAATACTTACAGAAGCTGATTCTAAGATAAAGGCGATTGATATAAGTCAGAAAACAAATGGAATGCATACTTTAATTGATGAAATTAAATCTAGTGCAACAGATATAGATGAACTTGAAAAATTAATAGCAATGTAGTATAAACCTCGCTCAATCTTGGGCGAGGTCTTTTTTTCGTTCTTCTGAAAAAGTTAAGAAAATAATAGACTAAAAAATAACCATGTGAGATAATAAACATAGAAAAAAGCTTCAGATACCTCCTAACCCTAGAGTCTTTCCCCAAAAGATAAGTATCTGAAGCTTTTTCTTTTTATGACTTAGAAATAATAGCATAAAATAATATATTCTACAAAGAATAAGTACAACCTAGTTTTTTGCTATTAAATATGTAATAATAAAGATGCCATCACAACATGAAGAATGAAAAAAATAATTTATCTTTTCTCAGGTCCATTCTTTTTGTTAGCAGGAGTTGTGGTGGCTTCTCGTACCCTTAGCTCAGTTGGTTAGAGCAGACGGCTCATA
>NZ_KV833902.1:0-704 GCF_001837725.1 Enterococcus sp. HMSC072F02 | reverse complement strand
TTTTTTTCAATATCAATCGCTTGTCTACCACACGGTTTCAATGTGATGATAACTTTTGATAATCGTTCAACTAAGGTAATTACAGCACTTTTATGTTTCAGACCTACGATAGTGTCACCTTCAAGGTGACCAAACTCATTTGAGAATTGGCTATAATCCTTTTCACGTTCATGAATAGAGCGGCGGAAAGTTTGTTTTCCACGTCTTTCTTGATGTCCATTCGGTTTACGCTTGCCTTTCATCGGTAAGTCAGAAGAATCAAATAGCCCCTTTTTGAACATACGATAAATGGTACGAGCAGAACAACTAATAGGAAACGCTGCACGACCAACAATCACATCGGGTGTCCATCCTTGAACAACCTTTCTTTGAATATATTCTGATTGTTCCTCGGGTAAAACAAGCGGACGTCTACCACAGTTTGATTTGTTTTTCTTATACTGTTGATAATATTCTAAGGCTGATTTTCCTTGCTTGAAGAACAGATATACTTTATGGATCGTTTGTCTTGAACGATTCAAGCAATGGGCAGTTTTAGCAACAGATTGATTAATTTTGAAATAAGACTCTATTATTACAAGTTCATCCGTTGTAAGATGGGTATAGGTCATTTGTACTCACTCCTTATAATTCTTTGGTCGGAACTATTTTGAGTGTAGCACAAATGACTTTTTTAGTTGTCTAGCTTAATTTTACAATCGGCG
>NZ_KV833901.1:0-11661 GCF_001837725.1 Enterococcus sp. HMSC072F02 | reverse complement strand
AAGCTGACCACTTCTGTCACAACCTCTTTCTTTATTTATTGCTGAAAATAGGTGGTCAATGCTTGTGTCAAACTTGCAGCGATCTGCTGCTGATAACTGTCTGTTACTAATTCCTCTAAATCACCATCATTATTCATATAACCCATCTCGATTAAAATAGAAGGTTGAAGATTTTCTCGAAGAACTTGATAGTTCCCAGTGGAGATTCCTCTTGAATCCAGAGGCAGATCAGTGAAGGAATCAGCGATTGTTTGTGCTAATGTTTCCTCTTGTCCATAGTAATAATATGTCGTGATCCCAGTTGCTTCATTCGCATATTCCGTAGAGTCTGCATGTAAGCTGATAAAGACATCTGCCTTTTTTTCTTCACTGTAGTCGCATATATCTCCAAGCTGTACTAATTCATCTGTAGTATGGGTCAAATAAACCGTTGCTCCAGCATCCTCTAGCGCCTTTTTTACTTTTATGGCTGTACTTAATGTTATATCTTTTTCTTCTGTTTGTTCATCATTGCTTAATGCCCCAGTATCATTTCCGCCATGCCCAGGATCTAATACAATCACTGCATCAGATAGCTCTTCCGGTTTTGTTTGTATATTCTTTGTGACTTTGGTTCCATCTTCGAGGGCTAAATATCCAGTATAGCCATCATTTGTCTTGATCTGATAAGCATTTTTTGTTTCAGAAAGAAACTCCGCCAGCTCTCCGCCGTTTATAGTTGCAAGTGGGGTAGTTAGCGAGTCATCTGTATATAGTGTACGGTCATTTTTTCCGATTTTGATTAATGTCTCTTGTTCTGTATCATCAAATGATTCCTTTGTCTTTGTAACCGTACTGTTCGTACTGCTGACCGTTTGTTCAACTATCTTTTTTTGACCAAAAACATCTATTTGAAAACAGATAATAATGATAATGATTGCAAATACAAAAGCTCCAATTATTTTTTTCATTCTTGACTCTCACCTCGTAGATCCAGACTAAGGGTCAAAACTTAAAATCAGCTTAAGTACGCAAAAAAGGGACTGTAAAAGATATAACCGTAGAAAATAACATTACTGCTAAAATGATTTTTTTCATTTTTGGCATATCCTGAAATCTCCTTTTGACTATTCGTGGTGATTCATCTACCCAATAAATAGTTTCCTTCATTCTACAAACAATTAATTTCTTCGTTATTAAATTAAAACACTTCCTGGAACACCGACATAATAAATAAAAATATACCCTGATAATCATGAGAGAATAACAAATTTGTATTTATGAAAAACTACCTATATAAAAAAAACAAGATATAACGATCTTCGTCATATCTTGCTTCTTCACCTAACTATTTTTCTCCCTATATAACAGCTTTACGCTTCTCCTAATACACCATTCAAATATAAATCGATCAATTGCGCCACATTTAGCGGTTCTTCCACAGGTCTTTTCGACCGAGTGATGTAAGGTGCTAACACTAAGAAAAAATGCCTTGCTGCGATTTCTTTTGAAATCCCATTTCTTAGCACAGATTGGTTTGCTGAAAAGATTTCTTCAAAAGGTTCACGATAATTTTTCTTCCATAGAAAGAAAAGATGATCTCTTGTTTCCTTTGAAAGATTGCTTTCAAGATCGTGAAGCATCAGAAACAAATCGACCAGATGTGTCTCAATCAAAAACTGCGCCATTTTTGTCAAGGTTACTTGAAATCCCGTTTCGCTTGTTTGAACGATTTCTCTCAAAGCTTTTCCAACATCTTTTAAGTGGTTTTCTAAAACTGCCGTATATAGTTTTTCTTTATCACCGAAATAATGATAGAGATTGGGTTGGGTGATCCCAACTTTTTGTGCGATCTCTCTTGTTGAAGTGCCGAGATATCCCTTGGACATAAACAAGTCAGTCGCTTCTTTCAAAATTTTTTGCTGTGTATCTTTGTTGTATCGATGGACCATTTTTCCACCTGCTTTTTGGTTATTCTTTTTCTTTCAATACACCATCTTCCATCATAAATATTCTATCGCATTTGTCAATCAGCCGTGTATCGTGAGTAACCATGATCGTTGCTTTATTTTTGTCTTTTGATTCTTTTGCCAAGATATCGACTACTTCTCGTGCCTTTTCTGAATCCAAACTAGCAGTTGGTTCATCTGCTAGAATAATGGACGGATCATTGTACAATGCACGAGCGATTGCGACCCTTTGCCGTTCTCCACCAGATAGTTCTTCTGGATACTTGTTGATCAACTTATCCACGCCAAGCTGCTCAAATAATTCTTTTGCTTCTTTTTGACGATGTTCATGTTTGATCTTATCTACTAATAATAACTGCTTTTTTACTGTCAGAAAAGGAACCAGATTGGAAGCTTGCAAAATAAAGCCAATTTCTTTAAAACGTAGTTTAACGCGTTCACTTTCTTTTTGATTACTGAATTCTTGATCATTGATAAATACAGAGCCACTGCTAGGCGTCTGCAATCCGCCTGCCAAAGTCAAAAAAGTACTTTTACCTGAACCAGAAGGACCGATGATTGCAACAAATTCCCCTTTATCGATACTCATGGTTGTTTCTTTCAATGCTTTAACTACTTGGTCGCCATCTTGGAAACTTTTTTCTACTTCTTTAAATTCTATTGCTTTCATGCTCTTCCTCCTTCTTATCCAATTGCCTTCAACGGATCGATTTTTACGATTGTCCGAACAGAAAATAGTGCGCCTAACACAGCTACTACCAGCATCAACAAGCTAATGACGCCAAAAAACAGCCAATTGCTTTGGAATGGAACCGCATCAGGTAGAACAAGGGATGTTCCCACTGTTCCTAATAGACCAAGAAGAATACCAACAAATGATAAAATGAATGTTTGTGCCACTACAGAACGCGCAATAAATCCTCCTGTGATCCCTTGTGCTTTCATTACACCAAAGATATTAATCTTTTGCATCGTCAGTACATAAATGAAAATCCCGATCACAATAGCCGCAATAACGATCAAAAATCCGATCATAAATCCAAAAGTCAATACTTGCGCATTATATCCAGGTAATTCATTGATGAATTTAGAAATTTTGATCTGTTCTAAATCTTCAGGTAAATTACTGATTTTACCTCTGACAACTATTGCGTTAATCCGTGCATTTTCACTTGTATCTTCTTTTTCGAAGCGGATCTCTTGGTAAGCATTGATGGTTGTATAGAGAACTGGTGAGACATTGAATTTGGCATGATCCGTAAAGCCAGTTAGTTTAAACGTCTTGTCACTACCAGATAACTTAACTGTATCTCCTACGGCTAGACCATATTCTTCTTTCAAACTAATATCGCCTACTGCCTCATCATCGTTATCAAAAGCTTTTCCTTCAACAAGATTGGGCATGATGAATTGATTTTTATCGATACCGAAGAAGCTAACATTGATTTTTCCTTCTTCTGTACTGTCTTTACTAGTCACGACTCCAGGTGTCTGGGCAAGATACGCCACTTTCCCACCTTCGACTTCTTCTGCTATCTTCTTAGTAATCATGGACATCCCTAGATTTGAATTTGCATCTTTCGAAAGCACAATCGAATCTGCCTCCCACTTGTCGACTGCTGTTCGATTATCTTGAGCTAAGCCATAAGCTAACCCAGTCAAAAAAAATACCAGGTAGGCGATCAAAAACATCACCCCTGCAACTAACGCATAACGTAACTTTGAATGCATAATTTCATTTAATGCTAAAAACATTTAACTCCTCCTCCTGAAATAATCATTTTATACAACAATTTTATCACTTGATAAATTTTTGGCGAATATTATGCTCAAAAAATTCTTCCGCTATTTCATTATATGAATTTTTTTATTCTCGATTGATTAATATTTATTATATCCCCACACAATAAAAGACCGTGATATTTCTCACAGTCTTTTATCTACTCTATTGCTATTTGCTCTCTTAGCTAGTACTTTAAAAGCTAACTCATTGAGGTAGTGAAAACGAGAGGTGTATTCAGACAGAAATCCAAAATCCTCAACTGCTAGCTGTGGAATCGTAGTTTTGTGTTTCACGATATCCGCAAGCAGGTTCAAATCTGATAATAAGAATTCTTGGCTTATCAGCTGTCCGCCAATTATTTCTAATGTATCCGTATGGTAGATCAGCTTTGCATTTACTGTTTTGTTTTCTTCATCGTATTGTGGAAATAGATCAAATTCTCCTGAACACGAACCGGTATTTTGTTCCAAGAATGGCGCTTCATCTTCTGTCAGCCCTACAGTTCCTAAAAAGTAGTCTATAATGACTGCTGCTGTTATCTTTTGTCTGAGGTCGTAAGCGGTTGGCTGACCACTCAAAGTTAGCGCTACTGCTCTTGCCATATGTACAGCTCGAGTAACTAAAGGTAAAAAGAGATGCCGTTTATTTTTGTCAAAACTGACTGGGACGATATCTCCAATCGCATAGATGTCCGGATCACTTGTCTGTAGATATTCATTGACTATCACAGTCTCATCCTCATACAAAGCCACTTTTTCTTTTAACAATGTCGTATTAGGACGAGTTTGGGCAGAAAAAATGACCATATCTGCCTTTATTGCTTGAGATAGAAGTTGTACGGATACTACTTTCTCTTCTGATTTTTTCCAATCGATCAAGAATTCATTTGGATAAAAATTGATTTGCTTAGTTTGCAGCTGATTTTGAAAACTGTTGATCATATCCTTATCGAAATATCTTGATAAAACATTCGGCATATAATCAACTAGATGAATAATGTATCCTTTATTTCTCAAAGCATCTGCTAATTCCAATCCAATATAACCAGCACCGAAGATCACTACTTCTTTTGCTTCTTTTAAAGCGGCAAGTACTTGTTTAGATTGCACTAGATTTTTATAGGTGTAGACATTTTCAGCTTCAATTTGTTTATACAAGGTGACAGGAGAGGAACCTGTTGCTACGATTAATTTATCATAGGTTATGGTCTCGTTTTTTCCTTCTTTGGATGCGAGGATGAGCTGATGTTTGTCTGGATCAAGTTCAGTTACTCTCCATTCGGTGATCAGTTTTGCCCCACTTTCTTGAAGAGTCCGCATGTTATGGGCAACTTCAGCTAAACTACGTATCTTTCCTTTTAAATAAAGGTTGATTCCATTTGAAACATAGCCTAGTCCATCTTTATGATCTTCATCGATCAGTAAAACTTCTGCTTTCGGTTGAAGTTTTCTTAGATTTAGGGCAGCTGTGATGCCTGCATGGGAAGCACCAATGATCACGATTTTCATGTTTTATTCATCCTTAAATTCAATTTTTCTAAATAACATTCTTTTAAAAATTGGTTCAAATAGGGGAAATCATAATTATATTCGTTGCTAGTGAATACAAAAACTTTAGCGGACTTCTGTGACGGGTACTCTTTCAATTGGCTAGTCAAAATGATATCATACTGCTTTTCTTTCTCGTATTCGACTAAATCATATTTGATCGTATTCAGCAATTGTTCCTGGATGATTTCTTTCACGATATCCGCCATTAGCCTTTCATAAGGAAGATCATAAGCAATTTGCAGACGTAATTCTAACTGCTTGATCAGCGTCCGCAAAATAGATGCATAGCGAGCAAATAATTCAAAGCGGGCATTTTCCTCGTCTACTTCAGTAAAATCAACAATAGCAAATGTTTGTCTGACCAATCTTTCACATAAAACCAGGAATTGTTTATCTTCTACTTCAGTTAACCGCTGTTTTAATCCTTCTTGGCCAAAAATATTCATCCATCCTCTAAAATAGGCAAAATGAGCGTGATTTTGCATCACTGTCAACGCAATCTTTTGCGAAATCTCTTCTGGAAAAACATAAAAAGAGAAATATTCTTCTATCGATTGTTTAAACGTTCGATTCAATTGAGCTACTACGTCGTCTTTGTATTTTTCGCTTATCAAAAACTCCTGGACATGCGAGTTATGTGTATCTAATGTAAAGTTACTGATCATGAAAAGATAAAAAACCAACGTTTCATTTTGATTCCAAGGAAAGGCATATTGAAAGAAGTAACGGGTCAAAAATGTATGGAGGTCCAATAAAAATTGTGTCGTTTGAAACAATCCAACAGGAAGATTGCTATAATCTGGTTTGGATTTTTTCGTACAGCGCATTCGCTTCTTCATAATGGAAAGCCATATTTCAAATTTCAATCGTCCTTCTTCTGTAATAGCAAAACTAAACTCTTTTTGCAGCAGATCTAAAAAAGTGTTTCCTGATAAATCACTGTATTCTTTTTTGTTTTCAAGATAAGGACGTCCAAACCAAAATAATTGGAAATAAAAATAACAAATTTGACTTTCTGGACCGGTCAGCCGCCCGCTTTTTATTTTCAGATGAAACTCATTTAAAGAATCATTTAATTCCTTCACTCTGCGAGACAAAGTAGCCGAACTGATATTAAGTTCCATGACAAGTTTCTGCCGATCAAATGAGCCATTTTCCAACAGATAAAGAAGTATCTGATATTTTGTAGAATAGCGCAAGTAGCAATGATAATAAACATCGACTGCTGCTATATTTCCATGTCTGATTAATAAAATATTCCCTTCTTGGATAACAATTTCCAATTGTTTGATATTTTCCAAGTTAGCTTGTAAATAAAACAGATCTTCTTTCAAGGTAGCCCGATCAACTGATAAGCGGGTAAGTACGTTATTAACGGAAATCTCTCCTTTTTCCTCTAATAAAAGTTGGAAAAGTTTGATTTGCCGTTGTTCATTTTTTTCAAGCAAACTGAAAAGTTCCAAGTCCACTCCTCCAAGCATTTCTGATTTTAACAGCAGAAGTTTCCTTCTCATCCTTGAAAAAGAGGATCTGTGACAGTTATCACAGATCCATACAAATTCTAATCACTTAGCTGGTTGGCCCAGCTGTCAGTTCCCATGTGACCATGCCTTGATACGTTGCGCCAGGTTGAGCATTCGTACTGCTATTTACCTCTAAGAGTAAACCATCGGTATCGGGAAAGTCAACGAGAACCTCTCCTTTAGCTGTTCCATCACTCTCATAAATCAACGTGTTTTGACCTTGCTGAATCAATTGTTTTGATCCAGAATGATTGAAGTATAATTTTGTTCCGCTTAATTCTTGACCTTGATCATTCTTAAATAAAGAAGTCAATGTCCCTGTCAGTTGCCAAGGAGACGTGCTTGGAAGCCGAGTATCCCGCACATCAAAAGAAAAATCGCCTTTTGCTTCATAATAACTTGTCTTCAACGGTTTGGGGAGATCGTTACCAAATGTAAAATCATCTGGTACATTAACTAATGTTAATTCTTGTTTGGGGACAAGAATTGTTTTAGCAGATGTTTGGACAACTGGGTTAGGAAGCTTAGCACCATCTGCTAATGTAATATTGCTGGAAAGTACAGCTGCCTTTGTCAGTATGCTGACGGATTGTACAGAAGTATCTACAGTATTTAATTGATAGTTGTAAGTAAGATGAATGGTATCGCCGACTTTGCTCAATAAATCTGCTGGGACAGATACTCCTTGTTGAATGCCGGTATCTGCGATAGTTGTACCATTTAATTTTAAGGAACCATTGATATAAGTAGTATTTTCAGGAAGTGAGATCGTGATTTTTTTGTCGGTTATCGCATCCCCAGATTTTGTTAACGTGAAGTTCACATTTTCTTGAATCGTATCTCCTGATAGAGCAGACAGGGGATCTCCTGTCTCAGGTTGTCTGCTAAGGTTTTTTAGCTGACTATCTGCACTCACAGATGGAAAATTAGCCACTGTTATTTGAGGAAGAGTGGTGATTCTAGCTTGTTCAGACTGCCATTTGTACGCAAAAGACGGATACATGTTAGTAAGTACATCGTCCACCAAGCGATAATCAAAATAATATTGCCCTGAAGCCAATGCAGGTAGTGTAGAAGTAGCTGTATTTACACCCCCGTTATTTGATTGGATCGTTTGGAAAAGTTGATCTGTCCATCCTGTCGCTAATTTTTGGGTTCCTTTCGAATAAAGCCTGTAATGGATCGAACCCTTTTTTAGTTCAGTTGCTGACCAATTGGCCGTGACTTGGTACGATGCAGAAGAAAGGAGCTTTCCCCACTGACTATCGGCTGTTAAGTTTGTTGGTAAAACCGTTCCGTCTAGCTTGTACTGCTCCAATACCTTTAAAGCAACAGGAGAAAGCAATCCGCCTTGCGCATCTTTCCCACTGTACACGATATTGGCTGTCTGATTCAATCCACTTGTGCTTGCTGGAGTATGAGTCAGTATTGCTCCTTGTGTAACGTTTTTTCCTGTAAAATAGTTGACTACGCGATCAAAGCGACTAAATGGCAACTGATCAAAACGTCCTTCAGTCAGCCCCATCGTCAATGTCCGACTATTGGTAGAGCCTGGAAGGTTCTGGTTATTTCCATCCACGTATTCTGTGGTATCAGCAAATGTATTATATTTTCCTGTTGAATCACTTGTTGAGATGTAACTATTCCACGTATTTATCTCTGCACTTGCAGAAAATGCATATGCTCCTGGATTCAAGTTTCCGCCAGTTAATTTAGGATAAAATCTACCTGCAGCTGGAGCTAAAATCGAATTGAACATACGATCTTGGATAATATTATTCGAATCATAAAAATCAACAGAAAAAACGGCCTTTTTAGACATAGAAGGTTGTAATTTACCCTTGGTCAAAATTTTGTTTGGACTCGTATCATATTTATCTCCGTTTTCTGTCATCTTCGCGACATTAGCTGTAACATCAAATTGAAGCGGGATATCGTCCACGTTGAATTCTCCTCGCGTAATAATAGCAATAATATCTGCCAATAGAGTATTTGTATCCCACTACCCCATCCCAAAACGCAAGGTATGGCTTCCTGCTGATAATAAACTTCCGCTAGTAACCTTGATGGGGGCACCGGCAATATACAAGTAGGCGTTGTTCCAGTCAATTGCTTTTAATACATCACTGCTTGATACATGTTCCGGCAAATTGATGATCGCCACAAATGCAAATCCTTGTGCAGTGATATTCACCAAATCAAGTACATTTGTTAGTTTCACATGGCTTTCCCAATGAAAACGGACCGTGCCACCTTTCCAAGAATCATTTGAACCATCGTTCAAATAAGTAGCAGTCAATTTAGGCAATTGGTTAGCCCCAGTTAGTTGGACAAGCTTCCCGCCATTGACTGCACTACGTCCACCATTTGGAGGTACGATATTTTCATACGTGTATGGATCATAAGAAATGGCAGGAGGCGTTGCTCCAACAGCTTCTGCCGAAGGTGAAAAGATAAATATACTTAAAACAAAAAGCGAAGTAAAAAAGAAGGAGCGAAAAAATGAAAATTTATTTTGTAGCAACATGTTCATCCTCCTTTTCCTTTCTTCTCCAAAACAACAACCACGCAAGAAGCCATAATTCTATACCAATGATCAAATAAAGAAAACGGATCTTTTCTTCATTCGTCTCCGGGAATACGCCATGTTGATTAGATTCTTTATAAATCGGTAGCTGTGTCTGCTGTTTTGATGCGCCATTGACTGAACCACTTGGATGCGGAACTGGACTTAGATCATAAAATGTAATCGTACCTGAACTTTTGGTATCTGCTTGGACTGGCTCTTGCCAGCTGAAGAACAGCAAACTTGCAATAATCCCTCCCAATAAGATCGATGTTTTCAACGAAATCACCTCATCATGTTGTTTCTCCTTTTTTCTTTTTCTTGTGGACCCACAAAAACAGCAAAATCAACCATAACACTAGAACTGCAGCAACCAATCCTGCATAAAGCCATGGGAAAGATTGTTCTTGTACTGCAAAAACGGAATTTTCATTTACTTTTTGTGCTTTTTCTTTTTTGATCGTAAAGTTTTGTGTAAATCACCATTCATTACTGTCGCCTGATTTTGCTATGATTTCTGCGCGGTAATCGCCGGCTTTTGCTTTATCACCAGCTAAATCAAGATTCAAGTGAAAATTCGAATTTGGTGCAACTAAAAATTCATTAGACGTATTTTCAATATAAAGCTGATTTTCATAAAAGATCTTGCTCGTAAATATCAAATTGCTGATAATCCTAGGCTGAGTATTTTGGAAACGAAGCTGAACAGTTGGCTTTGCGTTGACCTCGTCCAAATCTCCTGATAAAAGTTTCAGATCCGGTTCTATCGTCTCTTGACTTTCTTGTAAAACGACTGCGAGATTATAAGCAATACGATTTTTGATTTGTGCTCCTTCTGTAGCATTTTCTGTTTCAGCTTCTTCTTTAGGTGAAACATGAATACCCGCTAATACACGTCCCTTAAAGCTTTTTGCTGGGATTTTCACTTCTATAGGTATAGTTGTTTCTGCATGTGCTGATACATTGATTTCCTTTTTCGCAATGAGCAAAACGTCACGGACATCAAACGGCAATGTCTCATCTAACGTTGGTTTTTTTTGACTATAATCGATCGTTCCACCATCACTCGTTACCGCCGGATTGACAGAGACCTCAAATGTTCGTTCTTCATCTGAAGAATTGCTGATAATTACTTCTAGTGTCTGATTTTGTTCCGGTGCCACTAATAAATCAAAATAACCGATTGCTTTATCTATTTGGTTCTCTGGAAATACCGGTTTGATTCCAAAGTCTCCTGCTGAATCCTTTGCTTGGCTGATTGACGGAAAAATGAAAAATAGACTTAAAATAGAAAAAAACGAAACAAACAGTCGTTTACTTTGATTCATTGTCCACCACATCCTTTCAACAACAACTGCGGTAAAAAATCCTTCACCTATAGTATTTTCACCGCAGTTTGTTGAATTTATTTCATACTCTATGCTACTGGGCCAGCCACGAGGTTCCAAGTCAAATCAGCCGTGAATGTTCCAGCTGCTGCTTTCGGCACTTTCAGTGTGATATTTGCTGGATCATAAACAGAAAGCCATGTTCCCAGACCTTGATCTTTTGCTGCTGTAAATATTGGTGTCGCTGCACTTGCTTTACTCAACCCAGTTACAGTTTGACTAGTTGGTCCAGTGGATTCGTTATCTGACGTACTTTTAACAGTGGATGTTCTAAAATCTAATTCAGCGCCTTGCAAAACTTGTGAACCGTTTACAAAATCTGAAACCGAAACTGTCACGTTCCACCCTTGTGCTTGGCCATCTGCACCTACACCTCGACGATCTGATACTTGGAGATAAGGTGTATCGTTTTTTGAAGCGTCTACTTGATACGTTTTTGTTCCGCTTTCAATCTCGTGTGTACCAAATGGCAATTCAGGAACTACATCCAATGTTAAAGAACCTGTCTGGCCAGTTGCTGGATTTTCCGGATCTGCTGGCTCTACTGGTTTTGAAGGATCAGTAGGGTTAAGAGGCTCAACGGTATTTGTTGGTTCAGTAAAGGTAATATCTCCTTTTGAAGTCGCTTGACCCTCAGCAAAAGCTGGTGTTGCCAAGCCGCCTAGAAGAAGTGTTGAAAGTAATAATGTCCCAATCATGTTCTTTTTCATAATAAATCACTCCTTTTTCTTAGTGACCTAAGTATAGTAGAGACAGTATGCAAAAAATCCTCATGAATTCATCCGCTTACTTGAAATTATGACCCTTTTTGTATAAAAGAGAAAAAAACAATAAAATCGTTTACATGAATATTCTTCCTTTTTTATTAAGTACGCCGATTGTAAAATTAAGCTAGACAACTA
>NZ_KV833900.1:0-627 GCF_001837725.1 Enterococcus sp. HMSC072F02 | reverse complement strand
TTTTTTGACAAATTTTATAAGGTGCATAACTTCTTTCCGTATGCTATTCCGATTGTCCTTGACAATGAGCCTCCTCGGATGTGACGATCTTCGGCAGGAGCTAACAGTTAAAGTTAGACTGCCTCGCTAGCGTTAGCACATCCGAGCTCATTATCAAGGATTCGCTGCGCCAATCTCTGGTTACGGTAACCAACCGGTGTCTCGTAGCCAAGTGTACCGTGCAACCGAAGGTGGTTCCACCAATTGACATAGTCAAATAACTCCAAATCCAATTGTTGTAAGGTTTCAAATGTGTATTGATAGACAAATTCTACTTTCAACGACTTATAAGTTGATTCAGCTACGGCATTATCAAAAGGACAGCCTTTATGACTCAATGATCGATTGATGTCAAAAGTTGTTAATAATTCATCAATAGCTTGGTTATCAAACTCTTTTCCACGATCAGTATGAAAAATCTCAACCTCTGTCAGAGGTTGTTTGATACGGCTAAATGCTTTTTTTACTAGAACGGCATCTTTATGTTCTCCACAAGAATAGCCGAGAATTTCTCGATTGAACAGATCCAAAATGAAACAGACATAATTCCATTTTTTCCCGACTCGTACATAAGTCAAGTCTGTTACG
>NZ_KV833899.1:0-23088 GCF_001837725.1 Enterococcus sp. HMSC072F02 | reverse complement strand
TATTTTTCTAACTTAATTTTACAATTCGCGTTTTCTAAAAGGGAGTATGCTAAAATAAGAGGGTATATAGCAACTTTAAATAAGAGATAGGAGTGTATCTTTTTGGGTGCAGAATTAAATCAGAAGTTATTTAGTGCGGCAGATAATCTCCGTAGCAAAATGGATGCGTCAGAATATAAAAATTATTTATTGGGGCTGATTTTCTATAAATATTTATCCGACCGTTTGCTGGAACAAGTGGTTCTTTTAGCAGATGAATCCTTAGAGGAATATGATACGGTAAGCAAACAAACGATGTTGTATCGTGAATTACTTTCAGATGAAGAATCAAAAGAAGACCTGATTGCCACAATCGTTGATATTTTGGGGTATGCGATTGCACCAGAGTATCTTTTCAACGTCTTAGCGGATCAAGCAAAACAAGCAACGTTCCAATTGAACGATCTAAACAAAGCCTTTGTGCAATTGGCATCTACCTACAATCAATTTAATGGGTTATTTGATGATGTGGATCTCCAATCAAAAAAACTAGGAACAGATGAGCAACAACGAAACGTGACGATTACCGAAGTCATTAAGAAATTGAATGACGTGGAAGTTTTAGGTCACGATGGGGACGTGATCGGGGATGCGTATGAATTTCTGATCAGTCAATTTGCTTCAGAAGCAGGGAAGAAAGCCGGAGAATTTTACACGCCTCATATGGTTTCTGATATGATGGCACAAATTGTGACGTTGGGCCAAAAAGAACGTCGGTTCTTTAGTGTTTTTGATCCAACGATGGGTTCAGGTTCATTGATGTTAAACGTACGTAACTACTTAACTCACCAAGATAACGTTAAATATCATGGGCAAGAATTAAATACAACGACATACAATCTAGCAAAAATGAACTTGATTTTACATGGTGTCGACACCGAAGAAATGAATCTCCGCAATGGGGATACGTTGAATAAGGACTGGCCAACAGATGAACCTTACACATTTGATGCAGTAGTGATGAATCCACCTTATTCGGCTAACTGGTCAGCAGATACGACTTTCTTAGATGATTCTCGGTTTAATCGTTATGGGAAATTAGCGCCAAAATCCAAAGCAGATTTTGCGTTTCTTCTTCATGGGTTCTATCATTTGAAGGAAACAGGGACCATGGCCATCGTCTTACCACACGGAGTTTTATTCCGTGGCGCTGCAGAAGGGGTCATCCGTCAAAAATTACTAGAAGATGGCAGTATTTATGCTGTGATCGGTATGCCTGCGAACTTGTTCTTTGGTACATCGATTCCAACGACGGTGATTGTGTTGAAGAAGAATCGTCAAACTCGAGATGTATTATTCATTGATGCTAGTCGTGAATTTGTTAAAGGGAAAAATCAAAATAAACTATCGGAAGAAAACATTCAAAAAATCCTCGAAACCTACGCTGAAAGAAAAGATGTCGAGAAATACGCTCATTTGGCAACATTTGATGAAATCAAAGAAAATGACTATAACTTAAATATCCCACGCTATGTAGATACTTTCGAAGAAGAAGAACCAATTGATATGGTTCATGTCGGAAATGACATCAAGAAGATACGACAAGAACAGCAAGTGCTAGAAAAAGAACTTTTAGAAGCTATCTCTTCCCTGCAAACAACACCTGAAAATGAAGCGTGGTTACAAGGTGCGCTGGAGGTGTTTAAGCATGAGTAATGATACACAACCAGAAATTCGTTTCCCAGGATTTACGGAAGCTTGGAAACAGCGTAAGTTGGGGGAAGTATCTAAGATAGGTGACATTGACCATCGAATGCCACCATCAGTAGATGATGGTATCCCATATCTTATGACTGGAGACTTCATTGAGGAAAATGAATTAAATTTTGAAAATACAAAGTTAGTCAGTGAAGATGATTATCTTCAACTTTCAAAAAAAATAAGGCCTGAATATGGAGATATTTTATTTGCTCGATACGCATCTGTGGGTGCCGTTCGCTATGTATCAACACATAGAAAGTTTTTAATTTCATATTCGTGCGCGATCATAAAACCTTTTTCGGATATTGATGGACAATTTCTATATCCAACATTGAAAACACAAAAGATGCAACAGAAAATCGAATTTGAAATTAATCCGAATTCTCAAAAGAATATTGGCATTGACTCGTTGAAAAAATTACCGCTATTTATCCCTAAAATGGATGAACAACAAAAAATCGGCACCTTCTTCAAACAACTAGATGACACTATCGCTCTTCATCAACGTAAGTTAGATTTGCTGAAGGAAACGAAAAAAGGATTCTTACAAAAAATGTTCCCTAAAAACGGAGAAAAAGTGCCAGAAGTTCGTTTTCCAGGATTTACGGAAGATTGGGAACAGCGTAAGTTAAATGATTTTATCTCTGGTGATATTTCTGATGGAGACTGGATTGAGAAAGAACATATTAAGGACGAAGGCAAATATAGAATTATTCAAACAGGAAACATCGGAAATGGTGTCTATATAGATAAAGAAAAAAGTGCTAAATATATGGACCAAAATAGTTTTGATATATTGAAAGCTAATGAAATTTTTCCTGGTGATTTATTAGTATCTCGCTTAGCAGAACCCGCTGGCAGAACGGTAATTCTTCCGAATATAGAAGACAGAATGGTCACGGCTGTAGATGTAACTATCCTGAGACAAAATGAAAATTTTGATGCTTATTTCTTATTATCACAAATGAACACTTCTAAAATATTGAATAAAGTATCTAAGAATGTCAGTGGAACTTCTCATAAAAGAATTAGTAGAAAAAATTTAGAAAAGGTAACTATTGATTCAACGTCAATAGAAGAACAAAATAAAATCGGCGCTTTTTTCAAACAACTCGACGACACTATCGCTCTTCATCAACGTAAGTTGGATTTACTAAAAGAAACGAAAAAAGGCTTCTTACAAAAGATGTTTGTCTAGGAGGGAAGAAGAATGAAAATTAGTCACCGTGAGGAAGCGGAAGTCGAAGAACAGTTGATTCGTGTACTGGGGGAAGGACATAATCAGTGGACGTATCGTCCCGATCTAAAATCAGAAGAAGACCTTTGGGTAAATTTACGTCAAAAAATCATCTCAAATAATCAAGCAGAACTGAATGATTTTCCTTTGACCGATAAAGAATTTGAAACGATCAAAACGGAATTATTGCTACGAACGAAAACCCCCTTTGATGCTGCGAAATGGTTAAAAGGTGAAAATGGAATGGCTCGGATCACGATTGAACGGGAAGATCCGCAATTGGGTTCTGTCTCGCTCATTCTTTATTCCAATCAAGACATTGGTGGAGGAATCTCTACTTATGAAGTGGTCCATCAAATTGCAAAACGTGGAAGTAACATAGAAGCACGGGATCGACGTTTTGATGTTACCTTATTAATCAATGGATTACCGATTGTCCAAATCGAGTTGAAACAAGTAACCGCAAAAGATGGCGTCTATCAGGCGTTTAACCAAATCAAAAAGTATGCAGAAGAAGGCATGTTTCGGAACAATATCTTTTCGACCTTGCAGTTGTTTGTGGTTTCCAATGAACAAACGACCCGGTATTTTGCAAATGCCTTACCGAAAGACTTGCACCCTAAGTTTTTATTTAGTTGGCGAACGAAAGACAATGAAAAAGTAGAAAACTTATATGAGTTTTGTAAACAAGTGCTAAATATCCCGGATGCCCATCGCTTGATTGCGGATTATACGATTGTCAGCGAAGATCAAGACAACAAAACCCTCATGGTGTTACATCCTTATCAAGTTCATGCGATTCAAGCCTTGTTTATTGCTGCAAATAAACATCAATCAGGGTATGTGTGGCATGCGACAGGTTCAGGAAAGACGTTGACTAGTTTTGTATCTACTAAGCTTTTAGCACGAAAATCGGGGATCGATCGAACGATCATGTTAGTGGACCGCAAAGATTTAGATAATCAAACCACCACAGAGTTTACGAAATTTGCTTCGGAATTTAATACTGGGATTTCTTCTGGGAACGCCAAAGCAAATAGCTTGATCGTTGGAACAGGAAGTGCCAAAGAGTTAAGTGAAACTCTGTTGGCAGATGCCAATGCGAATGTTGTGATTATTACAACCCGTCAAAAGCTAGATGCGGCGTTGAAATATGCAAAGAAACAAGAGGAGAAAAAAGGAACCAGTCGCTTCCAAAAATTAATGGGGCAACATATCGTGTTTATAGTCGATGAGTGTCATCGAGCGTTAAGTGCTGAAAATATGGAAGAAATCAAAAAAATGTTTCCGAAATCCACTTGGTTTGGCTTTACAGGCACACCGATTTTCCCTGAGAATCGGAAACAAGCCAAAGGACAATTGGCACGTACGACCCATGATCAGTATGGAGAGGTCTTGCACACCTATACCATCAAGAATGCGCTAGAAGATGGCTCTGTCTTAGGATTTCAAGTAGAGCATGAAAACACCGTGGAGCCGACTTCATTAGAGAATAAAATCTATCGGAAATTAAAAGAAGTAGAAACATATGCAGAGTATTCATCGGAACAAATCAATCGTATGATCGATCAAATGGAGCCTGTCAAAAAAGAAAGTTATTTGGACTCTGCTGTTTTTGAAGCAGATGAACATATCCAAAAAGTCATTCATAAAATGTTCCGTCCAGATAATGCCTATACAAAATTTGATTTTCGAAATGGCCGTCCAACGAAATCTGCAATCTTAACCACGAGTTCCATTGACATGGCCAAAAAGTATTATCGGGCCATCAAAGAGATGACGAAAGAGCCTGGTTGGTTAACAAAAGAGTTTCCTAATAAGCCCATTCGTGAAGGAAGAACGATGGAGGATCCTGATTTTCCACGAATCGCTATTACCTATTCATTAGAAGAAAATAACCAAGATTCAAGTGCCCAACAAGAAGAAATGCAAAAAATTATTGAGGAATATAATCAGTATTTTGATACTGCCTGGTCATTAGCCGACATTGAACGTTATAACGGAGACATCAATAATCGTTTGGCACGAAAAAGAGCGGAATTCAAACAATTTGGTAAACAAATCGATTTAGTAATTGTAGTGGATCGTCTATTAACAGGTTTTGACGCCCCTACGATTCAAACCCTATTTGTGGATCGTAATCTAGAGTATGCAGGATTGATCCAAGCTTTTTCACGTACGAATCGTACGTATCCTGATAAGAAAAAAGGATTGATTGTGACGTTTCGTAAGCCAGCCACAATGGAGAAGAATGTCGAGGATGCGACAAAACTGTATTCAGAAGCTAAAGAAGAATCGGGATTGATTTATCCAAGTTACCAAGAATCCAAAAAAAGATTCAAGCAAGCATATCGTAAGTTAAAAGAGGTTTCATCCATGGAATCCATTGATGAACATACGCCTCTTGAAACTCGTATCGAATATGTCAAAGCATTCCAAGAATTGAATCGTGCGTATGAATCGTTAGTGACTTATGATGATTACAATGATGACATGGTGCAATCTCCAACTTTGAACAATCAAATTCAACTTTTGGAAGAACAAATTGGCGTGTACGAGACCGTGAAGGGTTCATTAATAGAGGAAGAACCAGAAAAAGAAGGAGAAGATTTTTCAACGATCGAATTTTATAGTGAAAATACCACGAAGTTGTATGATATTGATTCAACTTATATTGATCAATTACTAGGAACTTATGCTGCGAATAGTTCAGATGCACGAGAAGAAATTGAAAAAGCTTTGGCTAAATTGAATAAAACAGAAGGAGTCAAAGAAGTTTACCGACAAATTTTAAATGCATTTGATGTGGGGACTTTAGATGGTAATGAAGATATCTTTGTCATTAAACGTCGCTATTTTACACAAGCAAGTGATGATTTGATTCATGCCTTTTCCAATGAGTGGTTTGTTTCTGAGAAAGAATTACATGCTTCTAATCTGCAATATCTACCAGGTGAAGATCCAATTCCTAATATGAAAGTAATTATCAACAGTAAGGATTACGAAGGATATAAAGCCAAACATCCAGAAGCCAAGCCATTTAAATACCCACAAGAAATGAAGCGAGCCTGGCGTAAAATGTTAGATGATGAGTTGATTCCACTTGAGAATGAATTGAGGTAAACGAGAAAATTGAAGAAATTGTATGATAAACATGTTAATAAATGATGCTCGAAATAAAATTTGGTTTTATTTTTACATTGATACGGTAAATAGAATTTGAAAGTAGAAGAAAATATGAACAACAATGAAACAAAAAAAACATATGAACTAAGAATAACTGCTGATGAGATTAAATCAACAGACCCAACATTTACTATGAAGAATCTAAGCTTAGGGGATAATTATCAACCAAAAGATGCTTACTTCCGTACGGCAGAAGGCGAAATAACTAGAAGAAACTACGGTAAAAATGAACGGAAAATTTCAAATCAAACATTACCGCGATTAGCTATTCAAATGTTTGAACGATCGATTGTTTCTCTACCAGAAAGCGAAAGAGCAACATTTCCTGTGTGTCGATATCACTCAGGAGATGAGATAATACGAGGGATTTTTCCAGATGTTGACAGTTTCAAAAAAAAAAGGAAGTCCATTGAATTTTTGATTTATAAATATAATGAAGACAAGCAGATAGTCATCTATTGTTGGAGTATTTTTTCAACTTTATTATTTGTACAAGAATGTTTGAAACGTTTTGGAACATCTGGGGATGAATTTATTCTTGTCTATAAAGGGAAAGAGAAAAAGGAAATACGAGTAGGAGAGACTCAGACTATGACCAATCATTTGCTGAAATCATATGTTTCACATTTACTCAAATCTAAAAACCTTATTCTACGTGGCGCTCCTGGAACAGGGAAAACATTCCTTGCAAATGAAATGGCAGCTGATGTCGTTTCAAATGGAAGAACTACACAAATCAATGAATTGAGCGAAGATGAAAAGAGCCGAATTGGATTTGTCCAGTTTCATCCTAGCTATGATTATACTGATTTTGTCGAAGGTTTACGTCCAACTACATCCGATGATGGCGTTGTTAGTTTCACCTTGAAAGATGGAAGCTTTAAGAGCTTTGTTGAAAAAGCAAAGAAGACAAAGAAAGTAAATGGACAAGATAATTTTGAAGAAGCTTGGGCTAAATTTTTTGATGCGGTAACGGAAGCTAGTATAGAGGGAGAAGGCTACAACAAACTTAAAACATTGACAGGTAAACCAGTACGCAATCTTCTAGCTTATGAAAGAAATGAAATTCAAGGTGTTTATCCTGCTAAAACCAATACTTATCTAAACCACGACCAAATTTATAATGTCTATCGTGGATTAACTGGTACGCCAAAAGGTGGATTTGATGCTTATCGAAAAGCGATTGTAAAACACTTAAAAGAAGAATTCGGCTTAAAAAACTATACGGCATCAACGGTAGATTCTACGAATAACCAAAACTATGTGTTTATCATTGATGAAATTAATCGGGGCGAAATTTCCAAAATTTTTGGCGAATTATTTTTCTCAATTGATCCAGGGTATCGCGGGCATAAAGAAGGTGTTTATACACAATATGCGAACCTCCATGAAAATCCAGAAGAAAAATTCTATATTCCTAATAATGTTTATATTATTGGGACGATGAACGACATTGACCGTTCTGTTGATACTTTTGATTTTGCTATGCGCCGGCGATTTACTTTCTTAGAAATAAAGGCAGAAGATTCAGCACAAAATATGCTGACTCAAGAGAAAACAAAAGAACTTATGACGCGTTTAAATGAGGCGATCGTTGCCAAAGAAAAAGGTGGATTGTCAACTGATTACCAAATTGGTGCTAGTTACTTTTTAAGTATCGATAATGGTGAGGAGACAATGGAACAATTATGGGATACTAAGTTATATCCATTATTGAAAGACTATTTTCGTGGTGAACATAAGGCGAAAGAAAAATTAGAAATACTAGAAAAGGTATACTCTAATGACGGTGATTTAGATGAAGCTGAAACCTCTACACGATAATCAAGAAATCAATGACTCAGTTGTGCAACATCCAATCATTACGAACTTAGTTAATCGTGACTTAAGTAGTTTAGAGAAAGAAAATTTTATTATCTTTCCGCAACAGTTAAATCAATCCAAGGATCTAAGTGAAGATAACTTGATACTTCAATCAAGAAATGGAAAAATTTGGACTTGTAATGTCGTAGGTATCCTTAGCGATTCAACAGATGAATTAAGAATTCATTCTAGATTCGCTAATCAAATGAAGCATGAAGATTTCTTTTTACGTTATATGCTTCAGCGTGTTTTGAATTACAACGTGATTAATGATCATTTTAGTGCATCTAAAAAGATGACATACTACGATTTGTTGGTATTTCTCTTTCCTTATTATATGAATGAAGCAATGCGTAAAGGGATATACAAAGAATATGTCAAACGAGAATACAATAATGCCAATATCAAGGGAGCTGTTGATGTTGCAAAACACATCCGTTCGAATGTTCCTTTCGTTGGAAAAGTTGCTTATCGAACACGAGAGTTTAACTATAATAATCACCTAACCCAGCTTATTCGTCATACTATTGAAAAAATCCAAAATGAGTACGATTTCTTACTTAGTGGAGATGAGGATACGAAAGAAAACGTGGCTCTAATCAAACAAACAACACCTGGTTATGCTAGATTAAATCAATTTAATATCCTTCAAGAGAATATCCTTCATCCAGTCAAACATAGTTATTACGAGGAGTATTCGGCTCTTCAACAAATCTGCATCCAAATTTTATCGGAAGAAAAATCAGGATTTGGAAGTGATAAAAATCAAATACATGGAATCATTATCGATGTGTCTTGGCTATGGGAAGAATACATTGGGAAAGTCACTGGTTGGAAACATTATGGCAGAGATAAAGGGTTAGCAACAATGCATTTATTTCAAGAGCCCAACCGGTTCCCACGATATCCAGATTTTACATTTAATAATATACCAATTGATACAAAATACAAAAAACATCTTGATACTAGAAATGACTATAATCAGTTAGTCACATATATTCATATAATGAATTTAGACCAAGCAGATACAATGAAAGGCGGCTTTCTGCAACCTACTTCCGATCCCCTTCCTGCAAATCATGGGTATAAAAAAATAGGCATATTAAGCGGGCTAGGAGGAGAAATATTCACATATCATTTTTTCATTCCGCAAGCTGCGTCAAGTTATTTGGAATTTGTAGAACAGATGAGAGAGGTAGAAGCAGCACTACAAACTACTTTTCAATAAGTAGGAATTATAGAAATTTTACTCAAAAAATCTTCATTCAACAATCTGACTAAATAAGTTGAGAAAACAGAATATACTTCAATATCCAGTGATTTATAAATATCATTCACTCATGATACCCAGCTCCGTATCATAAATGAGGATTTTTTTGACAGTACAATGTTATTGTAATGAGAGATGAGTAATAATGAAATAACACAAAATTAAAAATGCCCTTTGTACCCGTAGTGTTTCAGTAACAGAAAAAATCATTCAAAAAATGGATTTATTGAAAGTCTACAAGAACAAGACTACTGATGAATTCCGCCTAGAATCTAACCTATTCTTTATTTCAAATCAATAAATCATCATTTCGTTAATTTTTTCCCCACGAACGTGGGACAAAAGTAAGAAACACTTTTGACTCATTCTTTAAAAAAGAATAAACGGTGGGAGCAGAAGCAACTCCTTCTTATTTCTCGGATTTAAACGCTTCTGTCCGATCCTCTTTAATAGTTTGGATTTTTAGAAAGTTTATCTTTTATTTCTATTTTAGAGATGTTAAAATGATGGTTAAACTATATAGGGGTGATTATTTGTTAGATAAGTTTTTGGATATGTCTTTAGTTCAACGAATTAGTTGCGGTATCATAGTTGGTATTATAGTTGGTATTTTTTTACCCTCATGGACGTTTATCACCATATTGGGGACTGTATTTGTCAGTTGCTTAAAAGCCATTGCTCCTCTCTTGGTATTTTTTCTGACGGCAGCTTCGATTGCAAAACATAAAGTTGGGAATGAAACCTATGTCAAACCTATTTTATTTTTATACTTAGGTGGAACGTTCCTCTCTGCGTTAGTTGCAGTAGTCGTTAGTTCGATTTTTACGATCCCAATCACTTTGCAAGAACAGGTCTCTGAAAAGGCGCCACAAAATATCGGCAGTGTCTTATCTACGATGTTGACTAACGTGACACAAAACCCGATCCAAGCAATCATTGAATCAAATTATTTAGGCGTTTTGTTCTGGGCCGTCTTGTTAGGGCTGGCTTTGCGTAGTCGTACGGAAACAACTAAAGAAGTCGTGGATCAAGTTTCTGTAGCCTTGTCACACGTAGTGCAGCTGATCATTGCGTTTGCACCGATCGGTATCCTAGGATTAGTTTATCAATCGATCTCAACGACAGGGTTGTCTGGCTTAGCAGAATATCTTCAACTAGTTCTGGTATTAGTAGGAACCATGTTATTTGTCGCTTTAGTTGTTTATCCGCTCCTGACTTTCTTATTTATCAAAGAAAATCCCTATCCATTGATTTTCTTTTGCTTAAAAGAAAGTGCGGTTCCCGCCTTCTTTACACGTAGTTCAGCAGCCAACATTCCTATCAATATGATGTTAGCCGAACGATTGAAATTAACGAAGGAATCCTATGCGATCTCGATTCCGTTGGGAGCGACCATCAATATGGGGGGCGCTGCTGTAACGATTACCGTGATGACATTGACGACGGTACAAACATTAGGGATCGAAGCGTCCTTTGCTTCAAAATTGATCCTTAGTCTGTTGGCAGCCATTGCTGCTTGTGGAGCTTCAGGCGTTGCGGGAGGTTCGTTGCTATTGATTCCTTTGGCTTGCAGCTTGTTTGGTATTTCGAATGAGATTGCGATGCAAGTTGTAGGGATAGGATTTATTATCGGTGTGATCCAAGATTCGGTAGAAACAGCTTTGAACTCTTCTAGTGATCTGTTATTCACAGCGATTGGGGAATTAAGCGCGCGGAAACATAACGGAGAAGCAATCTCCTTAAAAGATTCCTTAAGTGAATCAAACTGATTGCGAATGGGTGATCATTTTTCGATGATTGGTTTTCTGAAGTGATGATTGACCGAAAATAAAAAGCTTTTATCCTAACTTCAAGTATAGGATAAAGGTTTTTTTATTTTGAATTTATGTAGAATCAAAATGAGCGTGGGATAAAAGTAAGAAACACTTTTGTCTCATTCTTTAAAAATGAATAAACGGCGGGGGTAGAAGCAACTCCTTCTTAAATAAGCCGAAATTCACAAAAATTTGAAAAATAATTTTCGTGAATTTCGGCTTATTTCTCAGAGTGAAGCACTTCTGCCCCAGCCTTATTTTGGTTCGTTTTTTCTTTTATAGGGAAGAAAAAACGAACTGTTTTTTTTTGAGAGAAGGCTATTTTTTTATGTGTCAAACGCTCTTGGCACAGAAAATAAGAATAAATTCCCATTAGAGCACGCTTTTTGTTTTTTCACTATAAAAAAGTGAACCCAGTTTATATTGTCAAGTAAGGCGGAGGAACTTATAGTATAGACGTGCACAAGTAATAAATGAAATAGAGGCGAAATAAGTGTTAAGTAAAGTAATCAAAGATGAATATATTCAACTAGATGTTCAGGCAAATAACTTTGAAGAAGCAATAAGAAAAGCTTTGCAACCTTTCTTAGAAGCAGATGTAGTAACTGAAAAATATGTCGAAACAATTTTGAAGATTTACGAAGAGACCGGTCCATATATCGTTATTACTGAAAATATTGCTTTACCTCATGCAACGGTGGAAAGTGGAGCAAAAGATGTAGCTATTGGATTTATGCGATTGAAGACCCCAGTTACTTCAGGTCATCGCACCAATGATCCAGTTAAATATCTTTTTCCATTAAGCGCCAAGAATAACCAAGCGCATATTGAATTGCTATCAGAATTGGCAAATTTATTAGGAAATCCAGATTTTCTAAAATTTATCAAAGTCGTTTTATCTAGAGAAGAATTTAAAAACTATATTGAAAAAGCAGAAGGAGAGAATAAATATGAATAGTCATAAAGCTTTAGTAGCTTGCCGTGCAGGAGTAGGATCAAGTTTGATGCTAAAGATCAAAGTCAATGAAGTTGTTAAAGAAAATAACTTTCCGTTAGAAGTAGAACATTCATCTTTAGATGGTGTGCCAGGTTTTCAAGGAGATATGATCATTACTTTGCCTGATGTAGCGAATGAATTAATAGAAAAAAATTTACCACAGAAGATTGTTGGCATTGCGAATATTGTGGATAAGAATGAAATTAAGATAAAACTTGAAGAAGCATTTATTGAGTTAGAAAAACAGTAGTTAGAAAGGAAGGCTGAAAATGGATTTTATTATTAGCTTCTTAAGTACGCCCGCAGTACTATTAGGGCTTGTGGCTATGATAGGCTTATTAGCACAAAAAAAGTCTGGAACAGAAGTCTTGACTGGAACCTCTAAGACAATTATTGGCTTTTTGATCTTTAATGCAGGTGGCACGATCATGACAGGGGCTTTGCAGAACTTCAATACGTTGTTCCAAACCGGATTTCATATCAAGGGAGTTGTTGCTTCTCCTGAAGCAGCGACAGCATTAGCGCAGACAGAATTTGCGTTTGTTACGAGTAGTACGCTGATTTTGGGATTTATCATGAACTTAGTAATTGCTAGGATTACTCCTTTCAAAAATATCTTTTTTACGACTGGTCATAGTTTGTTCTTTGCGTGTGTGTTATCTTTGATTTTGAAAGCGCATAACTTCTCGGATGTAGCCGCAATTATCGTTGGTGGATTATTACTTGGCTTCTTCTCCGCAGTATTGCCTCAATTATGTCAGCCCTTCATGCGTAAGATTACAGGAAGTGATGCAACTGCTATTGGCCATTTTAATATGGTTGGCTATGCACTGTCTGGTTATATTGGCAAGCTATTTAGTAAATATAAAGACCGCACAACCGAAGACATCATTGGCTGAGTGGCAAATTGGTCGATCCTTCCCGCGGCAGCTTGAGCCGCTACGACATCTGTTCCCAAACTATTTAGAGCAGACTGCAATACCACCGCTCCAATAGCGATGATGGATGATTGGAAAGCCATAGGCAAGCCCGCATTCAAATGAGTGAAAATAGTGTCTTTATCTATTTTGAAATCACTTTTAGAGACTTGCAGCAACGGGATTTTCCGTTTGATATAGATGACACACATCAAACTTGCGGAAATTTGCGCGATAACTGTCGCATACCCAGCCCCAGCGATCCCCATGTGGAAATTGATAATAAACACCAAATCCAAAATCACATTGATGATCACAGCGAAAATCAAAAAGAACAAAGGTGTTCGGCTATCTCCTAGCGCTCGAATCATATTTGAAAGAAGATTGAACGCCATTGAGGCAAACATACCGCCTAAGATCACGGAGATAAATTCCTGTGCTTGTTGGATAATATCCGGCGGTGTCTGCATCAGCAATAATAACGGACGTAAAAATACTAAACTCAAAACAGTCAAAATAGCAGTTACTGTGAAACTAATTATAGTAGCAACAGCAAAACTTTTCTTTACACCGCGAAAATCCTGAGCGCCGAAACGTTGCGCCGTGATGATAGATAATCCAGCGGTCAAACCTTGAGCAAAACCAATGATCAAAAATGTGATACTTCCTGTCGCGCCGACTGCTGCCAATGCCTCTTTACCGATCGTTTGCCCAACAATGATCATATCTACCATATTATAGAACTGTTGGAAAATATTCCCCACGAGTAATGGAATGGTAAATAAAAAAATCAACTTTGCTGGGGTGCCTGTAGTTAGGTCTCTCATGATAACTCCTCAATTTTTTTCAGAATATTTGCAAATTACATATTACCATAGTTTAATAGAACCACAAATAGCTGATTTATACAAAAAATACAGCAAAAAAAGAGCAATTTGTTAATGCTTACAAAAAAGATGCTTGATAGCATAAACTCAGTTCTTTAGATTTTTTAAAATCAATTGGTACAGCTTTAAGAAAATTTTATGAAAAAGATGAAAAAGATGTCAACTGCAAATGACATTTCTCAAAGAAACTGGGATAATAAAGGAAGAGAGGTGGAAGACATATGGATGTAGTACTGATGCGGCACGGGGAAAGTGAAGCAAATTTTGAAAATTATTGGACGGGATGGCTGGATGTTTCTCTGACAGAAAAAGGACAGGAACAGGCTCGTAAGGCAGGGGAAAAAATCAAAAACGCGCAGATCGAGTTTGACGCTGCATTTACGTCAGTATTGAAGCGGGCATCATTGACTTGCCAGATTATCTTAGAAGAAAGCGATCAGTTACGGATACCGACATTTAAAACCTGGCGTCTGAACGAGCGGCATTATGGCGCTTTAGTAGGGAAAAATAAGGATGAAATGGCACGAGAATTCGGGGCAGATCAAGTCAAACGCTGGCGTCGAGATTATTATGAAATGCCTCCATTAGTAGAAGAAAACCATTTTGATCGCCGTTACGCACAATTGGCAGATCAAGACACTCCTCATGGAGAAAATCTGCAAATGACGGTCCAGCGGGTCGCGCCATTATGGCAAGACGAGATCGCGCCGCTGTTGGGTTCGGGTAAGAATGTTTTGATTACCGGACATGGCAACAGTCTGCGGGCACTGGTGAAATATTTGGAGGATGTACCGGAAGACCAAATGGATACCATTGATATTCCCAATGCGCAGCCGATCCACTACCGCTTTGATAAGAACTTGCAGATCGTCAATAAATCGATCCTCTAAAGACGAATATTGGCTGAAGGAAATAGCCCTTTGTTTCAGAATTTTTCATAAAACTATCATAAATTATGGTATACTATTGAAAAAAATGGAGGAATAAGAATAATGAAAGCTATTTTAACGGTGGTCGGGAAGGACAAGGTTGGGATCATTGCCGGTGTCAGCCAGAAGTTGGCAGAATTGAATATCAATATTCTAGATGTATCTCAAACGATCATGGAAGATTATTTTACCATGATGATGATGTTGCAAATGCAACCAGAGGCTGATTTAGAAGCGATCAAGCAAGCATTGAGTCAAGTTGAAAACACGTTGGGCGTCAAAATCAACATTCAAAATGAAGAGATCTTCAATGCGATGCATAAACTATAATTCGGAGGGAAATGATGGAAACAAAACAAATTCTTGAAACGATCCGGATGGTAGAAGAAGAAAATCTTGATATCCGGACGATCACAATGGGTATTTCATTGTTGGACTGTATCGATGCCAGCACAGAAAAGACTTGTCAAAATATCTATAATAAAATCACCAGCAAAGCGAAAAATCTTGTAAAAGTCGGTGACGAGATCGCCAGTGAATTTGGGATCCCCATCATCAACAAGCGGATCTCGGTAACGCCGATCGCAATCGTTGCTTCCGCAAGCGGCGGGCAAGACTGTGTTGCTTTTGCGCGAGTTTTGGACAAAGCCGCAAAAGTGGTGGGGATCAATTTTATCGGCGGGTATAGCGCATTAGTTGAAAAAGGCTATCAAGGAGCGGACCTGTCCTTGATCCAATCGATTCCGGAAGCCTTGGCAGAAACAGAATTTGTCTGTTCTTCTGTCAATATTGGTTCGACACGGGCAGGGATCAATATGGACGCTGTCAAATTGATGGGTGAAACCATCAAACAAACCGCCGAAGCTTCAGATATGGGCTGTGCGAAGTTGGTAGTCTTTGCGAATGCGGTGGAAGACAATCCTTTCATGGCGGGAGCATTCCACGGGGTCGGTGAAGCAGATTGCGAGATCAATGTCGGTGTCAGCGGACCGGGCGTAGTAAAACGCGCTCTGGAAAAGGTCAAAGGCGAATCTTTCGATGTGGTTGCTGAAACAGTTAAGAAGACGGCATTTAAAATCACGCGGATGGGACAATTAGTCGGTCAAATCGCTTCTGAGCGATTGCACGTACCCTTTGGTATTGTGGATCTGTCATTAGCTCCTACTCCGGCAGTTGGTGATAGTGTCGCGTTGATCTTGGAAGAAATGGGCTTGGAATCTGTCGGCACACACGGTACAACGGCCGCACTGGCTTTATTGAACGATGCTGTGAAAAAAGGCGGCGTGATGGCCTGCAACCATGTGGGAGGCTTATCAGGCGCATTCATTCCGGTTTCTGAAGATGCAGGTATGATCAAAGCCGTAGAAGGAGGCTATCTGAATCTGGAGAAATTAGAAGCGATGACCGCCATTTGTTCAGTGGGTCTGGACATGATCGCGATCCCAGGAGATACACCAGCGGAGACGATTGCGGCGATGATCGCTGATGAAGCTGCGATCGGTGTCATCAATCATAAAACAACGGCGGTGCGGATCATCCCCGCTAAAGATAAAAAAGTCGGCGATTCTGTCGAATTCGGCGGTTTGCTGGGGACTGCTCCAGTCATGCGGACGAATTCGGCGAAATCGACGGACTTTATCCAACGAGGCGGGCGGATCCCGGCACCAATCCATTCATTTAAAAATTAGGAAGATAGTGAGAAAATAATGTTTGATTCATATATATGGGATTTTGACGGGACGTTGTTCGATACGTATCCGATCATGCTTGACAGCATGATGAAAGCTTTAGAAGATCGGCAAGTAGTTGCTGATCCAAAAGCTGTTTATCGATTATTGAAAGAAAAATCTTCAAAAGCATTGACTGAAAAATATCATTTGGACTTTCGAGAATTCTCAGATGATTTCCATCAATACGAAACGCTTGATACACGCCAACCTGTCACATTTGATCATGTGTATGACACATTGACGCAATTGAAACAACAAGGATCTAAACATTATATCTTGACTCATCGTACGATCGCTTCGACTCGCAAATTGTTAGTAAAAGAAGGAATGTTAGAATTTTTTGAAGAAAACGCTAGGCGCCTGGCACTCATCTTCCTCCCTCCCTACAGCCCTCAGTTGAACCTAATGGAAGGCGTTTGGAAGTGGCTCAAGGAATCGGTCATCAACAATGTTTTTTTTGACCACGTCCAGAAAATCAAACAGTCGGTCCGCGGTTTCTTAGCCGATGTAAACGAGCGTCCCCTTGAGGTGATTGACCGACTGTGCGTGCGGATGTAAAGTATTTAATTCAACCTATATAGCTAAACGATCAAAGATTCCTTGATCTGGTTTCCTATGTTAGAAACGGATCAGGGGGTCTTTTGCTTTTGAAAGAGGTCTTGTTGAAAAAAAAACCTCTGTTTACCTTTTGAGTAACAAAAGATAAACAGAGGCACCCACCTTGTCAAACCAGCACGTGGTCGTTAATTGAAAAATATAAGTTGTACGCTTGTAACTGAACAGCAGTCATTAAACTGGTCCCTGCCAGACCCCATTGGTGTACATATAAGCCTGTACCTGCTTTGTGCTCGCTTTTGACTCCCACCCAGCTGTTTTATAAATCAACAAGCCAATTTGTTTGTTGAATCTGCCCGTCTAATTCACGTAAGGCTTTTGCGGTTTGATTCAAACGGTCGGTGATTTGCTTGGTATCGATCGTTCGGATCATACGAATCTCATTACGTCCCATCCGTGGAGCAACCTTGGCTGCTTCCAATGTTGCCGTTAGCATCGCATGCGAACGCCTTAAAGCTTCCCGTTTCTCTAATGCAGCAGCAATCGTTTCTTGTTCACCGATTTTGGCGACCGCATTTCGCTGATTGATTGCAATGACCAACTGGGCAAATTCTTGGTTTGTTGTTTCATAATCCAGCAGTAAGTCGTCGATGCTGCGGTCTAACGTATCGCCTTCTTGGATCACGGCACTACTGGCAATCTCTTCTCGTAACAGAGTGAGTTTGGATTCAAGATCTCTTCGTAGTAATAATGCTTCAGCAAGTTTCATTGATTTCATCCTTTCGAGCAAGGTTTCTTTTCTTTATCTTAGAAAAAAAACACTAAGCTGGCAAGTATTTGCCCTCCAAAAAGTCTCGAAGCCATTATTGAAAAGATTGAAAATTCTAAAAACTGTTTGACTTGAAAAACGAGGAATAGTGTACTTTTATCAATTCAGTAGAATATAGGACATCGATGAGAAGAGTAGCTTTGATGACTGTTTAAAGAGAACCCGGGTTGGTGAGAAAGGGGACAGAACGCTAAGTGAAGATGAGCTCAGAGTCTTTTAACTGGTTTACGCTGGTTAGACGGAACGCAGCCGTTATCCTGCCGAGTATGCATACGTACTGATGAGGTGTTATTTGTAAAAATGACACGAAAAAGGGTGGTAACACGAAGTCTTCGTCCCTTTGTTGATCAATGATGATCAGCAAAGGGACGAGGATTTTTTTATTTGATCAAGCTTGCAACTCGCAAGTGAAAAGGAAAGAGGAGAGTAAATGAAAAAGGGTTTGGTTGTTGTAGGAATTTTAAGTTTTTTGTTAGCAGGATGTAGCACGACTGGATCGTCCGCAAAGGAGACAGATCCAGAAGTTCAAGAGATTTCAGTCAGCTTACCGGCAGAGTTGACAACATTAGATACGACGCAAACAACGGATAAAGTTACGTTTACCGTTATCCAGCATCTTTTTGAAGGGTCGTATCGTTTTGATGAAAAGAGTCAGCCAGTTCCCGGTTTGGCGGAGGAAGCAGTCATCAGTGAAGATGGCAAGACATATACCTTTAAACTAAAGGAAGAAGCCAAATGGAGTGATGGGCAGCAAGTGCAAGCAGCAGATTTTGCTTATGCTTGGAAGAAACTGGTCGATCCTAAAACCATGGGGCCTAATGCGTATCTTTTAGACAATGTCGTCAACAGTCAAGATATTCGCGAAGGGAAAGCAGACATTGCGACGATTGGCTTAGAAACACCGGATGAAAAGACCTTTGTCGTCCATTTGGAACAGCCGCAACCTTCTTTTTTATCGGTGGTGTCGATTGGCTGGTTAGCGCCTCAAAGACAGTCTTATGTTGAAGAAAAAGGGACGGCATATGGGAAAACAAGTGAAGACTTGCTCTATACGGGACCTTTCATTCTGAAAGACTGGCAACAGACCGGTGCAGAATGGACGCTTGCCAAAAATCCTGAGTATTACGATCAAGCGGTAGTTAAGTTGGATAAAATCAAAGGTTCCACGATCAAAGAGGAGAATACTGGAATCCAGTTGTTTGAAAGCGGAGAGTTGGATCTGCAAAAAATCAGCGGACTCTATGTGCAACAGTACCAAAATAATGACTCCTTAGTCACTCAAAAGGATATTGCCAACTATTTTTTAGATTTTAATAAACAGGCAAATAAACCATTGTCAAATGTCCACCTTCGTAAAGCCATCGCTTTGGCGATTGACAAAGAGAGTCTCGTGAATGATGTGTTGAACGATGGAGCAAGCGTATTGAATGGCCTTATTCCCAGTGGGCTTTATGCCAATCCGAATACCAATGAAGATTTTCGCACTTATAGCGGGGACTACAATGAATACGATAGTAACAAAGCACAAGCAGAATGGAGTCAAGCACAATCAGCTATCGGTGACAAAATTGAACTGACTTTATTGGTAACAGATGATGATCACGGACAAAAAATCGGTGAATATCTGCAAAATCAGCTTCAAGATCATTTGCCTGGTTTGACGATTACAATCAATAAACAACCACGAACGAATTTGAATCAATCACGAGCAGATGGTCAATATGAGTTGTCGATTTCTGGTTGGATTGCTGGCAGCAGTGACTTGGACTCTTATTTCAATTTATATAAAAAAGGTTCTTCTTACAATTACGGTGGATATGTCAACGAGGACTATACGGCATTGACAGAAAACGCACGTACCGTGGATGCCAATGATCCAGATAAAGTATTTGAAGATTACAAATCAGCAGAATCAATTCTGTTAGCAGAAGATGCAGCTCAAGTTCCTCTATATCAGAGTGCATCAAATTATTTGATCAGGTCAACGATCAAAGATATCCAATTTCCCGCATACGGTGCCTATTTTTATTTCCGTACGGCATCTGTAGAGAAGTAAGCAAAAAACGCAGCCCTAAGCTTGCTTGGGCTGCGTTTTTGTGAGCTGCACTTAATAACAACGATCAGTAGTTACTCATTTTCTGTGGTCATTGCAGCTTCTTTAAATAAGAGAACTTTACTTTCTGGATAGGTTGGAAAGTGATTCATTGGAATCTTCCAATCTTGTTCAGGAACTTCAAACTGATAGTGGTTGACCAGTAAATCACTGAACACGCGCAACGTATGCAAGGTGATCCATTCACCAGCACAGCGGTGCATTTTGCGGAAATCACCGCCTCCTTGTGCGATCATTTCATATTCTTCCTCATAGGAAATGGCTTGTGTACGTCCGACAAAGCGATCCACTTTGAAGTCATCTGGCTGATCAAAGGTTCTCGGATCATGATTCGTACCATAAATATCTTGGACGACCCAGCTGTCCTTAGGGATCAGATAACCATCGACGACAACATCTTGCAAGCTAATGGCGGGCATCATTGGAAAGAAAGGATAAAAGCGGCGTAATTCTTGAATAAATGAATCCTGTAACTCCGAAAAGTTTTGTTTAAGTGCTTGGTAGATGGTCGTTGTACTAAAAAGGGCATGTCCCATCAAAGCGATCCAAACGGTTAAAGCAACCGTAGGGCGGATGATATTTAACAGATCGACGGCTGCAACTTCGATCGGCAGTAAATTACCTTCAAGATCAGTGGCAGTAGCGAAAGTATAAAGTGCTAATGATTCTTTGCCAGCAACAGGATGTTGATGAGCTTCTTCAATCAATCCTTGAGCCCATTTCTCAGATTTTTTACGATATTCGACGCCTCTTAAATGGGCGACAGGGGAGGTGACAGTCCCGCTGAACATAGCAACTTGATAAAATCAGCTAACTCACTGATCTCTAATTGAGACAGTGGTGCTAGATTGATTCCTGACCATTCACAAATCGTTTTGAATAGAACATTTTTTGTGAGTGAAAAAAGCTCAAAGGTACCGGATTGTTTATCCAGTTCATGAGAAAGGTTTCGTTCCAACAAATCATGGTAATCGGTCATTCTCTCAGGTGTCATCAAGTCCATAAAGTAGTTTTTCCGATGGTGATGTTGTTCCCCGTCTAAAATTTGAACCCCCTCTTCACCTAACAAGGTTGAACGGACGAGTTTAGGCATTGCTCCTTCACGTTTAAAGTTTCGTGGATCATAAAAAATTTTTGCTGCTTCTTTTCCATAAATGGCAATCACTTCTTAATTCAGAAATTTTGCTCTAACGACTGGGGCATTCACCTCAGACCGTAATTCTCCTAAGATTTCATAACCAGCATCAAAGAGTTCTTTGACCTCAGTTAATTTGATTTTCGCTGTTGGTACTTCTTTCATTGGATTTCCTCCTATCTTTTTCCTATTGATATACTTCTAGCTTAAGCTTTTTTCTTTATTTAGACAAAAGAAACACATAAAAAAGAGCAGATCATCCAAGATGATCTGCTCAAAATGCGGAAGATGGGAGTTGAACCCACACGAGATATACTCACACGCGCCTGAAGCGTGCGCGTCTGCCATTCCGCCACTTCCGCGCATAAATAACCTTAGCGCATTTTGAGAATTTTGGCAAGAAAAAAAATAAGTCTGTCAGCGGGGACTGACAGACAAGGAGTAAAAAATGAAAAAGTTGGGTTGTTTGTTGGGTTATTTATATAGTAACCGGAAAATATGAAAAAATTGTGATTAACCCTTAGCGTTTTAAAGAAAAAAACAGGCCAAAGGTTAAAAAAAACTAAAATAGCACCATGAAAAAAAAGGGCCTGCCAGCGGGGACTGGCAGGCAAGGAGTAAAATGAAAAAGTTAGGGTTTGTTGGTATGAATAAACTATACCGCCCAAATGTGAAAAAAGAGTGACTAAAAAGGAACGTTTTTGTTATGATCCGTAGACCAAATCAAGGTTTTTTTCATTGAAGGTGTCTCCATGCTCCAAATCACCATATTTGAACCCCCGGTTGAACCATTCAACTCGTTGTTTTGAAGTCCCATGAGTAAAACTATCTGGTACGACATATCCTTGGTATTCCTTTTGTAACGTATCATCACCGATGGCATTAGCAGCTGTGATAGCCTCTTCGATATCACCAGCTTCTAAAATCGGTTGGCCGTTATAAGTTTTTCCTTGTAGATACTTGGCAAATGTACCGGCTAAATAATCCGCTTGTAGTTCCAAACGAACACTATATTGATTGTATTCTTTTTCAGAAACCTGTTGGCGGATCTTATCGAGTTGCTGTGTAATACCAAGTTCGTTTTGTACGTGATGACCAACTTCATGAGCAATGACATAGGCCATAGCAAAATCTCCGCTGGCCCCATACTTTTGAGAAAGTTCTGTTGCAAAGCTGAGATCCAGATAAACATTTTGATCGGCAGGGCAATAAAAGGGACCAACTTGAGAAGTTGCATTCCCACAAGCCGATTGAACACTTCCTGTAAATAAAACCAGTTTAGGATCTTGATACGTAGTCTGTTCTGCTTCAAAAACACCATTCCAATAATCTTCCAAATGGCCGAAGACGACAGCGGAGAATTCTTTTTCCTCTGTATACTCGTCTGAAGCCACATTTTCTGTTTGATAATTAGCGGCTTGTCCGCCTCCCAAAATATCTGTGACGGAGTTTAAATCACCTCCACTGAATAGAAAAAAGAGGACTGCGATAACAATCGTACCGATACCACCGCCGGCCATTATTTTTCCTCCTGAACCTGCGGAACGACCAGAGCGGTCTTCCACATTGGAACTTTGTCTACCCCCACGCCATTTCATTTTGTTTCCTCCTCATTTGACTGTTTACATTTATTATAAGAGAAAACGAGGAAGATGAGAAAAGTTTGGCTTGCTTGAAGCGATTTTGCGGAACAAACGACCGATATTGCTATCAAGGGAAAGGGTGTGCACACCTTTTAATCATTTTTTAATCTAACAATTGGTCTTCATATTTGTTAAGGTATCACTAGAATAAAGGTAGAGGGTGAGCAAATGAAAAACAATTATTCTTTGATCGAAGACCGACGCATGCAAATTTTGGTTCTGTTGCAAAGTTTTCCAAAAAAT
>NZ_KV833898.1:0-6750 GCF_001837725.1 Enterococcus sp. HMSC072F02 | reverse complement strand
CTATTTTTCTTACACCTTTTACTTGACTAATCATAGAAAAAGGCTGTGACAAAAGTCTTGTCACAGTCCCTTATCCCGAACAAGCGGTGTTCTCCCGCCAACTCCTCGGTCACAACCTCCATTTTACCAATAAACCTGTAGATGTGAGGGCAATACTTTGATTGTCACAGGTAATTTATCCCCTTCATCTCCATCAACATTCGTCGTCAATTCTTCCTCATCAGCTAATGACACAACTAATTGCTCACAAGTAAGGTAGGCTAGATTTTTCGTTGATTCATCTACTCCTTTTAATAGGTCTGGCAATGTTTTAAGCGTATCGATCAAAGAAGAATCTTTTAAATAAACTAAATGGAGCTTACCATCATCCACTTTTGCATTTGGAAGCAATGTCTCAAATCCGCCAACTGAGTTAGTTAGTCCTATCAGTAGGGTACTACTCTCAATTTCTTCCTTCTTTCCATCAACTTCTACGTGAAATGAGTAGGATTGTGTGGAAGCTAACTGTTTGATTCCTGACATGAAATAAGCTAATTTACCAAATTTCGTCTTCTTCTCCGCATCTACATCATTGATTGCTTCAGGAATAGAGCCAATTGCAACGACATTCATAAAATAGTCATCATTTATTTTTCCAATATCCAATGGTTTGACTGATTCAATCGAAAAATGATGGATCGCTTCCTCAGGTTCTAGCGGTATCCCTAATGCTCGAGCCAAGTCATTCACCGTACCTAATGGGAAAAAGCCGAAATTTGGCCGATGGTCTTGTTCAGCGATTCCACTGATTCCTTCGTTAACTGTTCCGTCTCCGCCCATGACAAATACACTATGATACCCTTCCACAGCCGCCTCGCGAGTAAAGTTTTTTGCATCCCCTACTTTTTTTGTATGCAAGACGACCACTTCATCAAACACCGATTCCAATTTTGCTATCGCTAATTGCTCAAATTCCTTTGCTTGTTCACCGCCTGAACTGGGGTTTACCACTAATAAAACTTTTTTCATCACTTTCTTTCCCTTCTCATTGATTTCTTTAATATAACGATAGCATAAAGAAAAAAATTAGGCTGTGATGAAGTACTGTTCATAAAACATTCATTTATTTTTTGACAAAATAAAACAGCCATACTATGAAACTGAAGAAACTTAAAACAATGATATAGGAAATAAAAGAAAATGATAGGCGTTGTATACCTAATAAAGTAAAAATCTTAGGTGGCAGATAAAAACACAAAAATAGCAAGAGAATGTAATAGCGTTTCTTCCACTTTTTGTTATCAGACCTTATAGCGATCAGAGGAATACCAAATGCATAACTGAAAAACTCTTGATGTACTGTTAATATGTCACGACCTTGAATAATAAATGCGACAATCCCCGCTATAATTAGTGTGCCTAACACCAAAACGGAAAATTGATGAATATATTTTATATACAAATGATCCATTGTACTTCCTGCCTTTTTATTTGTGAGAAAAACAAATCCGTATACGTGAATAACTTCTAGAAATAAAAGAAATTTGCAAAACCACTCCATTTATCTACTTCTACGTACATTTTTTGACATCGTTTTCTTTATTTAAAATTATATAGAGAAATATCTAGGATGGCTATCTTGGATTCCAACTAAAACAAAGAATTGTTTAAATAAAAAGAACTAAATCAAGTAGTAATGAAACTACTGTTGATTTAGTTCTAATAAAAAGATTTAGATGAACGGTTTTATTGATTTAAATAGTTCATACTTTTTTATTTATTCCGCTTATTTACTACTTGCTGTACTGGAATCTGAAGTGAATGTACTCAAAACATTTTCAAAGTCTTTGTCTTTGACTTTCACATTAGCGTCTTTCAATACTTCTCCGATTACCTTATTTCTAAAGGTACTGTCATTCAATTTCGTTTCAGTCGCGATTTCTTTCAATTCTTTTTTGTATTTATCCATGTCGTTGCCTTTGTTTTGGTTTTTCACCATTTTGACCACGTAGTATTCTGTCGCGTAAGTTGAGGTATTAGTAGAAGTGATCACATCAGAAACTTGACCGTCTTTCAACTTGAAAGCTGCTTCTTTGACTTCTGTTGGAACCGTTGTAGTAGTGGAATCAAATTTTACTTTTCCGCCATCTTCTTTTGTCGTAGTATCAGTTGACTTGTCTTTAGCTAATTTAGAGAAATCGTCTCCCTTATCAGCAGCTTTCTTCACATCTTTTGCATCGTTTTCACTTGCTACTTGGATGATTTGAGCTTCTACTTCTGGATGGAAAGTTTTCCAAGCCGTTTTTAAATCTTCATCAGTCAATTTGATATGCTTCTTTAGACCTTCTTGGAAGGCTAATCTTTGTTTGATACTGTCTTTGAATGTTTCTTTTGTTAAGCCAGCTGTCTTCAATTGTGAATCAAATGAATCACCCAATTGTTTCTTTGTTTGATCATATTGAGAATCGACTTCTTTAGTTGATACGTCATCTCCGTATTTGTCTTCAAATACTTGATAAACGATCAACTGTTGCACAGTGGAATCTGCTCCTTGCATTTTTTTCAAGCTATCCATTACTTCTTGTTCGCTGATTGTGCCGCCTTTATAACTAACGGCTGTTTTTTCACCAGCATTCGTACAGCCTGACAATAAACCAGCGCCTAGTACGATGGCAAATGCTAAAAATCTTTTCTTCATTTATTTGTTCTCCTACTTTCGTTTTTTGCGAATTGCTAAAAACAAAGGTGCTCAAGATGAGAAACATCTAGAACACCTCTACTAATCTGCTTGATACGGCCTGAATAGATAGAAGTCTATACCATCCAGAAAGTTCGCTCAGCAGAATAAATGTCAAGTAGCATATCACACCTTAATATACTACTTCTTTTGTTATCGTTTTTCAAGTCTATCTTGCGTTATGCTTTTGGCAAAACTGTGAATCCTTAGAACAAGTGCTATCATTTTTGTTCTTTCTTTACCGCTGTTGTCATCTTAAAAATAGACTCTTTTATGTCCGATTTTTTAGACATTTTTTTGTTGTTTTTAATGAAAAAAAGGTTGATTTTTCATTTGTTTCCTAAAGCATGATCTTCTTGTTTCCTATTTTGGTCAGATACGGATCATGCGTGACCACGATAACTAACGTACCTTGGGAAGCCTGTTGCGATAAGATTTCAACGACTTGCTCCTTATGTCGTTTATCTAATGATCCAGTTGGTTCATCGGCTAAAATGATTTTGCTATTCTTCAATAAGACTCTCGCACAGGCGATTCTTTGCTTCTCACCACCAGATAATGTGTAGATAGGCTTACTTAGCTTCTTGTTTATATTTACTATTTTCAATGCCTCATACTTTGCTGTTCGCTTATCTGAAACATTTAAATTCGAAAACTTCAATCCAATATCTAAATTAAAATCAATCGTTTCATATTCAATCAACCCAAAATCTTGAAAAAGAAAAGATATGATATTTCTTTTTATCAAGCGCTTCTCTCTTCTAGTTAATTGTTTCGTCTCTTGATCGAACAAATAGAATTGTCCTGAACTGAACCGATTATTCAATCCTAATGTATTCAATAACGTACTTTTACCTGCTCTACTTTCTCCAACAACAGTCACAAGATCTCCAGCATCCGCAGTGAAACGATCCAAATGAAGAATCGTTTTGTTTCGAATGATTTTTTTCGCACCTTTTATCACTATCAACGGATCCAATTGTTAACCTCCATTCATCAACAATAACTGACTTTTCTTTTCTGTAGACAAAATAAAAACAACTGAAAGAATAGAACCAATGAAACTAAAGAAAAAAATATTAAAAAGATATTTAGGCTCTCTTTCTATAAGAAAAAGGAAGATTACACTTGTCGTCCCCCATTTGATGAGGTTCATCATGAAGAAATCTTTATACGTTTCAAAGAGCGAATAACCACTTGAACGAAAGATAGCGATTTTCCGACAATTGTAGACAAAATATATGCATAACATGACATAGCTCAACAAGAAGAAAGAAAAGAAAGTGAGTAAAAATATCTGTATCAAGTAATGAAATGATCTGCTTAACACTTTGACAGCTATCTCTTCAGTCTGAGTATACGGAAATGATAACTGCAAGTTATCACGTAACTGACTTTCTTCAATCAGCTCAAATAACCTTTCTTTCGACAAAGAGCCTATCTTGATCTTTAACGGCGGATAGATTTCTCCGCTGAGAATATTCCTTTCCCAATACGTACTGTTTTTCAATGTCAGTATTTCAACAACTGGATAATGTTCGATCCATGGGATAGAAGGAATAAATGTATAAATGGGTTGACTGTTTTTTATAAATAGAATTTTTGGTTCTTTTTCACTGATTTCTTGATAATATTCTGTTATTTGCGCTAGGTCATTTTTTAAATCTGTATATCTATATCGTTCAGGGATCAATATAACAGGGTGTGTTTCTTCTTCGGTTATTTGGATCAATCTTCCAGAGACATCAACCAAAGGAAATTTCTTAAGATAATTTAGATTTATTTTTATCCTCAGCTACCGAATCAATAGAACCAACATTGCCAGACGAACCTCTTGTTATCAAGAAATCTTATTCATCAAAACAACCCTTCTCACTCAAAAAGACACTATCTTTCTTTCTGCTCGTCTTTTGTTTGGTCTATCTTTTTCTTATCAATTATCAATACAAAAATGAAACGATTGATCGATTCAATCCTTTTTTGAAACCACAAATCGGCTATACCACACTCCCTGTAGGATACGTGGATAATTCCATCGAACATTGGGTATGTAATGATATCTTTGGCCATGGTACATGGCTGTCTTTTCACGCTGGAGAGGTAGAAAAAGAGAAAAACCATGCTGTAATCAAACACAAAGGAAAACACGTCATGAACGTTCGCCTGCTCACTTGGGAAGCCATTCCCTCAGATTACCAAGAAATCCTCAGCCAAGACTATGACGACGCCTTAAAAAGAAGCCCTCAGGAGCCGATAGGCATTAAGTAGGAGATGAACGTAGAGATAGAACAATGCACATGATCTTATCAAAAAAAACAAGGGTACAAATTAATTGAAAAAGCTTTGAGATGAAAGTTCCTAAATAAAAAAGTTCAGAATGATAGGTAAAAAAATGACTGACTATTCTAGTATTAGGCTATTTGTATTATTCTTCTGTTATTTTTCTATCAAAAAATCCAGAAATAACTAAATATAGGTATTTCTGGCTTATAGTATAATATTTACGCCACAGCCTCCCAATGATTCTTTTTGGAATCATAATCAAGGACGAACATACACAAAAATATTTTGCCCATTCGATCCGAATAGATTAACGACTAATCTAGTAAGTAATATAGATTGGTACGTGGTCAAACCAGCAAATGGAAAAGTTATTTAAGCAATTAATTTTTTCTGTTTAAACTATGAAGTTAAGTTCATTGATTAATTTTCTGAAGATATTAGCTTAATAAAAAGTTGTCTATTCTACCCCAAGGGCTTTAAAGACAGCATCTTCCGGCGTTTGATAAAAAATCAAATTAAAGGTACCCATTAATTCTGGGGGTACAGTTCCAAATCCAAATAGTGATACCTGACGCAATGGTGTGAAGAAATAGCAGCAACCAAGGCTAGAAAACTTTGGAAAAATACGGAAAAATTAACCAAAAAATTATAAAGAGGATATGTTGAAAAATTCTTTATCTCCAAATAAGAAGAAAAAAGCCAACTGAAATTGGCTGACAGATAATTTTGAGTTTAGAATTCCCGCAGAGAAAATTCATTTATTACTACTTGTTGATTATCACGATATTGCTATCATTAGTTAGTCCATTAAATTCAAGCTTAATGCAGGATCAGTAAATAATATGTTAAGTGCTAGACACGCTACCCGCCAAGTCAAAGTGAATCCAATCGTTTATTCTAATCGTGATACTCATTACCGACGGCCCAATTAGTTCGAACAAATGGAAGAAGTGAATTTATCTCGCTCCATTTCTAAAAAGGTTACTCACTAGCAAGCTCAGCCTTCGCAAGTTTGTTTGGCATCATAATCAACGAATAGGATTATATTGAGTGCTCAGTCCTCTCTAATAACGGAAAAGAATGTATTTAGTAAAAAGGGAAGAAAATTATCCCCATCCCCTTTCATACATTTTATTATTGTCGTTCGCACTCAAAGTAGTGACTAAAAAATGTTGCTTGAGCTACTACTAGAATTTGAACAATCTAGTAGTAAACATTCAAGTCTTTAGATTCATCAGACAAATGGATAATATTAGCTGTTCAGTTCATTATTTCTGGACAGTCGTTTGTTTTAAGTTAATATACTGATGAATAAAAAAATGCTCGAAACGCTTTAATATAAACGTTTCGAGCAATGAATTAGTTGTTATCCAACAGACCCTTCCAATGACTCTTTTGGGAATCAGAGTAAAGGAATAAGCTTTGTATAGATATTTCATTTAACAAATTACTATAGACTGACAGTATATAGCAGCAGATATTATCATCGGGAACGTAGCCAATATCGTAACCAAAACAGCAGGTAGAGAAGTTATTTGAGGATTCAAGTTATTCTGTTTCAGCTATGAAGTTAAGTTCATTTACTATAATTGAAGATAATTGATTTTTTTCTAAATGATTCACGTATTTTTTTAAGCTCTCTAGTAATTGTTGATTAAGGGTTATTGTATCTCTTTATTACAACTTAAGATATTTCTTACCTATCTGATTAGTTTCATATCTTGGAATGGCAACAGTTTTTTTGACAAATT
>NZ_KV833897.1:0-4313 GCF_001837725.1 Enterococcus sp. HMSC072F02 | reverse complement strand
TAGCTTAATTTTACAATCGGCGTAATATAAAAGGTAAATAAAAAAGAGTGGATTTCTCCACTCCATGAAAAGCCGACTTTTTGGGACGCTTTTTTTTGCCAAGCCTCACATTTTTATAGCCAAACTTCTTTTGCGACTTTCTGCAATAATTGGATTTTCTTCCATTGTTCTTCTTCTGTTAAATGGTTTCCTTCTTCTGTTGAAGCAAACCCACATTGAGGACTGATACTTAGATTTTCCAACGGTATAAATTGTTGTGCTTCTTTTATTCGTTCTTTTATCTTCTCCGTATCTTCCAAATCTGGAAACTTAGAAGTAACTAATCCTAAAACGACTTTACTTTCTTTGTTATTCCAATGTCTTAAAGGGGTAAAATCACCTGCTCGTTCAGAATCGTATTCCAAAAAGAAACCATCATAATTCGTTGAAAACAACTCTTCTGCAATGGGTTCATATCCACCGGAGAACAGCCAAGAAGAAGCGTGATTACCACGGCAGATATGTGTCGTGATCGTCAAATCTTCTGGTTTGTCTTCCAGTGCGTTATTGATAATCTCTGTACAAATATGGGCCATTTCTTTCGGATCAATTCCTTTTTGAAGAAGTGTTTCTCTTTTAGTTTGATCAGCTAAAAACGCCCAATTTGTATCATCGAATTGCAAGTAGCGACAACCTTTTTCATAAAAAGCATGGATGGCTGCTTTGTAAGTAGATGACAAGTCCTCATAAAAATCAGATAGATCAGGATAGATCTCATTGATTTTTGAAGAACCATCGTTAGATAGAATCTCTTGTCGTAAAATCATCGTGGGACTAGGGATCGTTGCCTTTGCGACAAAAGTATCATCTGTTTCCACTACTTCTTTCAGAAAAGCAAAATCTTTTAAAAATGGGTGGTTTGTATTGAAAGATAATTTATCTACTACCCGAATATTATAAGCTGGAGCTGCTTTCCCGTGGAATGTTTGATTATATCCAGTTTCTGGAACATAGCCTTCGATACCATTTAGTTCTTCTAAAAAATCAAGATGCCAAAATCCGCGCCGAAATTCGCCATCCGTAATTCCTTTGATGCCCACTGCTTTTTGATCTTCTACTAATCTCTTTATCTCCTGATCTTCGATTGTACGAAGTTCTTCTTTTGAAAGTAAGCCTTCTTGAACTTTTTTTCTTGCTTCTTTGATCGATTGCGGACGTAAGAAACTTCCGACATGATCTACTGTAAATGGTTTGTTTTTGCTCATTTCACTCACTCTTTTCTTTGTTTTTTGTAAAAAAAAATCCTTTTACTAGCAAATACTAGTAAAAGGACGATTATACTCGTGGTACCACCTTTTTTCAGAAAAAACATTCTTTCTCTCAGCCTGACAATAAAATCAGTGGTCTTGGTAACGAAAGACTGTTCGTTTTTGCCTACCTTTCGACAAAAAATCCTCTAAGGCCATTTTCGACAGTCAACTTCTAGCTTTTTACACCAACCAAAGCCTCTCTTGAACCATTTCCTGTCTACTTTCCTTCTCATCGGATACTATTAGAATAAAATTAGAATAGCATGTTTGAAAGAAAAGTCAATAGGGGATAAGAACAAACAAAAACTAATTTGTTATCTTTAGATCACTTCCTTAAAATAATTATACCCGTTTCAACTACATAAAAAGGACCTAGTTTTGAAAAATTTCCCATCAAAACTAGGTCCTTTTTATTATAGTTATGCAAATTTGCTGATTTCTTCATTATTTCCGTCTTATGAGGTTTTAAAAAGTTTTATGGTACGTTCTATATTTTCAGCTTCCTTATCCCCATATAAGATGCGTTCTACTTTACCATTTTTTATAAAAATTACAGCAGGAATACTTTCGACACCTAATTTATTATAATATTTTCTGAAATTATCAACATCGGTTTTATTTCCAGTAGTATCTAGGTAATTAATTTCTAGTTTTTCCTTTTCCAAATAAGAAATTAATTTTGGTTTATATAATATACAGTCTGGACAATTTTCTCTACCAATGTAAACAATACTATTCCCCTTACTATCCATGATAGAGTCTATACCTTGAATTGTAGTTGTTTTTAAAGGCTCCTGTTTAATTCTTGATAATTGAGTAGAACCTAATACAAGTGTAACCATTGCTGCTAATGATATTACCAAATAAACAGCTTTTTTATTTTTTTTAGCATACACTATTCCAAAAATCATAAATGCTAAACAAGTATATAAAAGTAATATTTGCCAAAAAAAGATTCGTGTAAAATGTATTTCTAATGAATTTTCAGAACCATTTACAATTCCTGATATAGTTAACAGGTTCAATGGTGCCTGAAAAGTTGTTCCGTTTAAAAAACTATTTACTCCATTAGGAATTATCAACGCAACTAGAATTGAAAATGTTGCAAAAAATGAAACGCCGCTATATTTAAAGATGTCAAGAATTATTTTTTTCATAGTCGTTCTTTCTCCCATTTAGTATTAAATACGTGATTTGTTATGATAAAACCAGTAACAATAAAAATTGTTACTAATGTGATTTGGATAATACTAGAATAACTATTAAAAAGGTTAATTAAATAAGTAATCGGAAATAAGCCTAGTACACAAACCAATATAAGGCTAGTTTGCGATAATGGATTTTCTTTACTGTATGGAAAGAAAACACCCAAAATAATAGAACTAAGAGTAGAAGTTGCTAAAATTCCTAAACCAAAAAGGCATTCTCTTAAACTTGGAACTTTAAAAAGAAGCATTAATAAAAAGAAGAAAGAGGTAACAACAAATGTGCTGATGAACTTCCCTAAAAAATATTGACTTCTCTTAACTCCTAAAATTCTATAAAAACTTAACATCTTTTCATCTACGCCATAACTTAGAAAGCCAAGTGTACCTAACAAGCCAGCATCTATCTTAATAAGAATATCTAATATTGGAAGATGACTCAGTAGTGTAAAGATATTTAATCCTAATAGTAGAAGAATTAAAAGAATTGTATTTTCAGAGCGTAACAATAATTTCATATCTTTAAGAATAAGACTAATATTTAAGCTTTTGGTATTATTGATTTTAGCAAATACTTTTGATTGATATTCATTTTTATCTTGAATGGAAGAAAGCAAAGCAAAACTATGGATACAAGCAATAAATATTACTAATTCTACTAAAACAAGAAGTAAAAGATTAACAGAAAAGGTATTCTCTAAAATAATATGGCCTAAAAATCCCAAGTTCCAGAATAAGATATTATAAGAAAATGTTTCGTAATTTAGTAAGATATTTTGAATATTTTCAAGCAAAGTAACAACAATTCTCAATATAATAATCGTTTGCACCAATAAAGAAACACTTTTAGCAAAGGGAATTTTCATGCGTATTCCTAAAAAAAATAAAATATTATAAGACAAATTCATTAATAAAGTGATAAATATTGATTGTAATAAGAAAATTCCTGCTATTCTTAATGACAGAGAAACTGATATTCCATTTGTTACAAGTTGTGGAATGATAATTATAGAAAATAAGATAGAAGGTATTGCTACCTGTATGCTTAACGGAAAAGAATAATATCCAATATACATAGCTAATTTAGATATAGGCAACCTATCCAAGTTTCTTAAAATTTTAGATTCATCTGGATCAAGAAATTTTAAAACAATAAAAATAGAAAAAGTAAAGATTGATAGCGATATTAAATAGGTTAAATTTGCAGAATAAAGTATCTCTAAATTCCCATTTAAAAAAATAGATACAATATCATGTGTTAGAATATTTGCTAGTAAAGCAGAAATTCCGATTATGATAAAAACAGAAAGAAACATTCCAATTCTCTTTTCTTTTGAATTTAGAACTTGATTGATTTTATTTCTATATACTTTCGATAACATCGAAATAATCTTCAAGATAACAATCAATTTCATTCTCCCTTTCTTTCAAAAATGCCGCCTCAAGAAATGCCTCTTCTATTTTATTTTTTTTATATTGGGATTTGATTTCTTCAGGAGTACCACCTCCTACTACTATTCCACGAGTTAAAATTAAAATTTTGTCACATATTTCTTCAATAAAGAGTAAATCATGACTAGTAATAAGTATTATTTTCCCCTTGCGTTTAAACGAATCCACTATTTTTTTCAGAACATAAACAGCTTCGACATCTAATCCTCTACAGGGTTCGTCTAAAACTAAGACATCAAATGGTTTCATAATCATTGAAATAATCTGCAACTTTTTCTTCATACCGTGAGAATAAGAACTGATTAGCTTGTCTATATCTTTTTTCAAATCAAATATTTTTAATAACGCCGATTGTAAAATTAAGCTA
>NZ_KV833896.1:0-37495 GCF_001837725.1 Enterococcus sp. HMSC072F02 | reverse complement strand
GATCTGTCTAACTTAATTTGACAATTAAGAAACTGTAAAAAAGGCAATTGTACGATCGAAAAAAATAGAGGTGGATAATACTTATCGTATCATCCATCCCTATTTTTTTGTTATAAAAACGTCAGTTTCGTTATCTGCTTACATCTTCATCCATACGGGTTCTAATGTGTTTCCATCCAAATCTTGGACTTCTAATGAAAACATTTCTTCTTCAGGTATTCCCATATCGACTTCGTGGAAAGCACCACCATTTTCTTTTGCAATTTGAGCGAATTTTTTTACTTTATCCGCGTTGTCCATACTAAACGAAATCAAAGCGCCACTTGTTTTTTTATTATCGGCTATTTCTTTATCTTTTATAAATTTTTTATAAAAATCATGAGAGAGGAGCATCACCCAAAAAGTGTCATCCCACACCATTGAACTAGCTTCTTCAGTAGAGAATTCTTCGTTTTTTTTAAACCCAAGCTTTTCATAAAAAGCAACGGAACGATTGACATCGGCAACAGGAAAATTAACAAAAACCATACTATTCATTTGTTTCGTCTCCTTTCTGCATTGTTCGTCTATCATCCCTTATTTAGGAAGCGCTGTCAAAAAATCAGACTCGTATACAGAAATCAAAATAAAAAATTTACATCATCAAAAAAGAGAAGATGTGATAGAATGAGGACTGGTTCACTTTCACTTAACTAATAGATAGGATTTTTTATAATAGAAAAAAGTGAATATATATTGAAAAATAAAAAACAAGTAAAGTCGGAGAATATTCCGATATGAAAGGAATGGAGAGAACAATGACCATCCAATGGTTTCCAGGACACATGGCAAAAGCCCGACGAGAAGTTTCTGAAAAAATGAAATATGTGGACATCGTATTTGAATTGGTAGATGCACGTTTACCTTTATCTTCTCGTAATCCAATGTTAGATCAGATCATTCAGCAAAAGCCTCGGCTTGTTTTGTTGAATAAAGCGGATCTGGCAGATCCACAACAGACAAAGCTGTGGCAAGAATATTTTCGTAAGCAAGGCCACCTTGCGTTAGCTATCACGGCACAAGAAAGTAAAGGAATCAAAGGGCTAGTACCTGCAGCTAAAGAAGCGTTGAAAGAAAAACGAGCAAGAGACGCTGCTCGTGGGATCAAGCCTCGCGCTATTCGGGCAATGGTATTGGGTATTCCGAATGTTGGAAAGTCTACGTTGATGAATCGACTAGTAGGCAAAAAAATTGCTCAGACAGGAAATAAACCAGGTGTAACAAAAGGTCAGCAGTGGCTTCGTTTGGGTAACGAGTTGGAATTGTTAGACACACCAGGGATTTTATGGCCCAAATTTGAAGATGAAGAAATCGGCAAAAAACTAGCGCTGACAGGCGCCATCAAAGACCAACTTGTCCATTTAGATGATTTGGCGATTTACGGATTGGACTTTTTTGCCCGATATTATTCAGGAAGAATCAGCGATCGTTATGGTTTGCCAATCGAGCAAGAAGAAAAATTGGCACCGGAATTGCTGATGGATATCACAGCAAAACGTGGGTATAAAGAAGACTATGATCGCGGCAGCGAATTAGTCGTGCATGATATCCGTCAAGGAAAACTTGGTCGATACACATTGGATCGTTGCGAAGAAATGGAGCAAAAAAGCGATGACTGAATCCATCCAAAGTATCAAAGAACGATTGAAAAGCATACAGAGAATAGATGATCCTACACTAGAATCATTGAGGAATGATCCACGCAAAGGCGTACAGCAAGCGCTAGTTTCTTTTGAACGACGATTGAAAAAAGAGGCATTGATCAAGGAAAAATATGAAGAAATGTTTTGCTTTGAAAAACAAGGGTACGCACAAGGTCACCAATGGATTGCCGGCATTGATGAAGTAGGAAGAGGACCGTTAGCTGGACCTGTCGTGGCAGCTGCAGTTATCTTGCCGAAAAATGAGATCATATTAGGGCTGAATGATTCAAAACAGTTATCAGAGAAAAAACGAGAACTTCTTTCTCAACAAATTCAAGAAAAAGCTTTGGCCATCGGGATCGGAATCATTGATCAGCAGACAATCGATGAAGTGAATATTTATGAAGCAAGTAAATTGGCGATGATCCAAGCAGTAGAAAACTTGTCTATTGCACCAAGCTATTTGTTGATCGATGCGATGACCTTGGATTTGTCTATACAGCAGGAAAAAATAATCAAAGGGGATGCACGATCTGTGTCGATTGCGGCTGCAAGTATCATTGCTAAAGTATATCGAGACCAATTGATGAAAGAATATGACGTGCTTTATCCTGGGTATGGTTTCTCGCATAATGCAGGCTATGGAACAAAGGAACATTTAGAAGGACTTGAAAGACAAGGGATTACGCCAATCCATCGCAAAAGTTTTGCACCTGTAAAAAAATATTTACAATAAAAAACAGCCGCTTTTACGTATCTTATTAGAAAGAGAGACGAAAGGCGGTTTTATGATGTATCAAATAGAAGAGAATTTATTGAAACTTGCTTATGCAAAAGGAATTAGTAGCCAAGGGAAATGGGCACTTGCTAACTGGATGATGCAGTATCCTTACAAAGAAATCGGATTTGAAGACATCGTTAAGATAGGAAAAATCACCGCACATCGGGAGCTGTTCCGTACAAGTTGGAAAGAAATTCACAATAATTGGGGCAAAATCCAATTGAAACAGTCGTTTATTACTTGCTTTGATCCCAACTATCCCCCTCAGTTGCTTCACTTGACCTATCCGCCAATTGTCCTGTTTTACAGTGGTGGCCTATCTTTACTTTCTTGTAATATGTTAAGCGTTGTTGGTGGAAGACGTACTTCTGCTTTAGCCAAAAAAACAGTGTATTATTTACTAAAACCAGTGGTAGAAACTGGATATGTAATCGTCAGTGGCTGCGCGAAAGGGATAGATACCTACAGTCACCAAGCAGCAATCTCTCATGGTGGACGGACAATCGCGGTCATTGGAACAGGGATAGAGCAAGTCTATCCTGCTGAAAATCGTGACCTGCAAGAGGTGATTGCAAATGATCATCTTCTTTTGAGTGAATATCCTCCTCAATCCGGCCCGAAAAAGCATCGTTTTCCAATGAGAAATCGTATTATCGCAGCTTTGTCTAACGGAACATGTGTCTTTGAAGCCAAGAAAAAAAGCGGCTCTCTGATAACAGCCCAGCAAGCATTGGATCTTGGAAGAACAGTTTTTTCTGTTCCAGGAAATATTTTAACAGAACATTCTGCCGGATGTCATCATTTGATCCAAGACGGTGCAGTTTGCACGGTTTCGGGTGAAGATATCTTGGCAGAATTTAAAGAATAACACCATACTTTTCATTTGCTTTTCTTGACAAACGTTTTCTGAATGGATATGATTAGCTACGATTTGTATGAATCCTCTTTTAATAGTAGGAACACGACAATGGAAAGGAGTCCATTCAGTAATGGCGTATAAATATTTAGTGATTGTAGAATCACCTGCAAAAGCCAAGACGATTGAGAAATATCTTGGACGAAACTATAAAGTAATGGCCAGTGTTGGTCATATAAGAGATTTACCGAAAAGTAAAATGGGTATCGATTTTGAAAACAATTATGAACCCCATTATATTTCTATACGCGGAAAAGGCGATGTCATCAAAAGCCTGAAAGCCGCAGCAAAAAAAGCTCAAAAAGTTTACTTGGCAAGTGACCCGGATAGAGAAGGAGAAGCAATTGCTTGGCATTTAGCGTACCTACTTGGGTTGGATCTGAAAGAAAAAAATCGGGTGGTCTTCAATGAAATCACAAAAGATGCAGTCAAAGCAGCTTTTAAGGAACCAAGAACGATCGATGTAGATTTAGTAGATGCACAGCAAGCTCGTCGTACCTTAGACAGAATCGTTGGTTATTCGATCAGCCCTATTCTTTGGCGCAAAGTCAAGAAAGGGTTAAGTGCAGGACGTGTCCAATCTGTCGCTTTAAAAATTATTATTGACCGTGAAAAAGAGATTCGAGAATTTATTCCAGAAGAATATTGGAGCATCGACGGTAATTTTAAAAAAGCTCGCAAGAAATTCAAAGCAAATTTCTGGGGAATCGACGGTAAGAAAAAGAAGTTACCAGATGCACAAAGTGTAAAAGAAGTCACTGCTAGAATTGATGGAACAGACTTCGAAGTAAAAAAAGTAGAAAAGAAAGAGCGCAAAAGAAACCCTGCGAATCCTTTCACTACAAGTAGCCTGCAACAGGAAGCTGCCCGTAAATTAAACTTTCGAACAAGAAAAACCATGATGGTAGCACAACAATTATATGAAGGAATCACTTTGGGTAAACAAGGAACAGTCGGCTTGATTACATACATGCGTACTGATTCTACCCGGATTGCCGATACAGCAAAAGCAGAGGCCGCAGCATTTATTGAAGATACGTATGGAAAAGAATTTTCTAGACATGATCACCGAAAGATCAAAAATGCTCAAGGCGCACAAGATGCCCATGAAGCTGTGCGTCCAACGAGTGTGCTTCGTACACCAGAAGAACTCAAACAATATTTAGATAAAGATCAATTGAAACTTTATACATTGATCTGGTCACGTTTTGTGGCTAGTCAGATGACGCCGGCTATTTTAGATACAATGAAAGTAACATTAGAACAAAATGGTGTGATCTTCATTGCGAACGGTTCAAAAATCAAATTCAAAGGATTCATGCAAGTGTATGTGGAAGGTAGAGACGACGGCAAAGAAGAGAAAGAAAATATTCTTCCAGAACTTGAAGAAGGCGATGTCGTCCAATCTGTTGATATTGAACCAAAACAGCATTTTACTCAACCACCTGCACGTTTCAGTGAGGCTACGTTGATTCGTGCACTAGAAGAAAACGGGGTAGGGCGACCTTCCACTTATGCACCAACACTTGATACGATCCAAAGACGCTACTATGTAAAATTGACACAAAAAAGATTTGAGCCGACAGAATTAGGAGAGATTGTCAATTCGCTGATCTGTGAATTTTTCCCTCAAATCGTCGATGTCCATTTCACAGCAGAAATGGAAGGAGATTTGGATAAAATCGAAGAAGGCACGGAAGCGTGGGTCAAAGTAGTCGATCGTTTCTATAAACCGTTTGAAAAAGAACTGACGAATGCGGAAGAAAAAATCGAAAAAATCCAAATCAAAGATGAACCAGCAGGATTCGATTGTGATGTCTGTGGACATCCGATGGTGATAAAATTAGGGAAATACGGGAAGTTTTATGCTTGTAGCAATTTTCCTGATTGTCGGAATACCAAACCAATCGTAAAAGAAATCGGTGTGACTTGTCCAGTATGTCATGAAGGGCAAGTTATCGAACGAAAATCTAAGAAAAACAGACTGTTCTACGGTTGTTCTCGTTTTCCAGAATGTGAATTCACTTCTTGGGATAAACCAGTGGGCAGAAATTGTCCAAAATGTGATGGATATCTGGTTGAGAAGAAAGTCAAAGGTGGCAAACAAGTAGTCTGTGTAAATGGAGACTACGAAGAAGACATCCAAAAATAATAGAAAAGAGGTTCTTTCATTGAAAATGGTAAATGTTGTTGGAGCAGGACTTGCCGGAAGTGAAGCTGCTTGGCAGATCGCACAAGCAGGAGTACCTGTCCGTTTATATGAAATGCGTCCAGTCAAATCGACTGAGGCGCATCACACAAGTAATTTTGCTGAACTAGTATGTTCCAATTCACTAAGAGGAAATAGTTTGGCTAACGCAGTAGGATTATTGAAAGAAGAAATGCGACGATTGAATTCAGTAGTAATCACTTCGGCAGATGAAACAGCAGTGCCAGCTGGTGGTGCTTTAGCTGTTGACCGAGATTCTTTTTCTGAAACGATTACCCGAAAAGTCAAAGAGCATCCATTAGTAACAGTGATAAACGAAGAAATTACTGAAATACCAGAAGGAATCACCGTAGTAGCAACAGGACCGTTGACTTCTCATCCATTGGCAGAAAGTATCAAAGCATTCAATGGTTCAGATGGTTTTTATTTCTACGATGCAGCTGCACCGATCGTAGACAAAGCTACGATCGATATGGATAAAGTATATTTGAAGTCCCGCTATGACAAAGGAGAAGCAGCTTACTTGAACTGTCCGATGACAGAAGAGGAATTCAAAGCTTTCCATGAGGCACTAATCAATGCCGAAGTGGCAGAACTTAAATCTTTTGAAAAAGAAAAATATTTTGAAGGATGTATGCCAATCGAAGTAATGGCACAGCGTGGTTTCAAAACAATGCTTTTTGGTCCTATGAAACCAGTTGGGCTGGAAGATCCTAAAACTGGCAAACGTCCTTATGCTGTTATCCAGCTACGTCAAGACAATGCTGCAGCTTCTTTATACAACATCGTGGGCTTCCAAACTCACTTGAAATGGGGCGAGCAAAAACGTGTTTTCCGGATGATTCCTGGATTGGAAAATGCTGAATTCGTTCGCTATGGTGTTATGCACCGAAATAGCTTTATGAATTCGCCAGAATTACTGAAACCGACGTATCAATCAACGAAACGCGAAGATTTGTTCTTTGCAGGTCAAATGACTGGTGTAGAAGGCTATGTTGAAAGTGCAGCAAGCGGATTACTTGCTGGAATCAATGCGGCACGCTTAGCAAAAGAAATGGAACCAGTCGAGTTTCCACAAGAAACAGCTATTGGAAGCATGGCTTATTACATTACTCATGCGGAAGGAAAACATTTCCAACCAATGAATGCCAACTACGGTCTATTTCCTGAATTGCCGGAACGCATTCGAGACAAAAAAGCAAGATATGAAGCAATTGCCCAACGTGCTTTAAAAGCGAATGAGACAATAAAAAAAGAATTAGAAAAACAGCAGTCCCAAATGAGTGAGCAAACTCGATGAAGAGGGTGAGACGGATAGTCTCGCTCTTTTTCTTGCGTTTTCCTTAAGGATTTCTCAAACAAAATGTGAGGAATTGCATTAATTGTGAACAAACTTAGAAATATTGGTTAAATTCTGACAATTTATTTGTCTTTTTGTAGACGCTGTGCTAAATTATTCTCTGGGACAAAAGGAAGGTGAGAAAATGACGGAAGCCACGTGGGAACAAAAATTTTTGCGTTATTTGATTGTCGAAAGAGGATATTCAGAAAAAACGAAAGAAGCATATGAAGAAGATATTCTCCATTTTAAACATTTCTTGGAGGAATCTGGAGACGCTGATCTGCTGAAGGCGGAATACTTTACGGTTCGTGTCTATTTGAGTGCATTAGCTGATCATCGCCCCAGCTATAGCAGAAACTCTATCAGTCGCAAGATAGCTAGCCTACGTTCGTTTTATCAGTACCTTCTCAAAGAAGAAGTGATAAAAGAAAATCCATTTTCTTACGTTCATCTCAAAAAGAAAAATTTGAGATTGCCACGCTTTTTTTATGAAAATGAAATGCAAGCACTTTTTGACAGCGTAGCAGGAGACAGTCCTCTAGATTTGAGGAACCGCGCTTTGCTGGAAGTCCTTTACGGATCTGGTATCCGTTTAAGCGAGTGTAGTAATCTGTTGGTATCAGACATTGATTTTGATTCAGAGGTCATGTTGATTCATGGTAAAGGAAACAAGGAGAGATACGCGCCGCTAGGTTCTTTTGCCCAAGATGCTCTACAAGAATATTTCACAGAAGGCCGTCAGGTATTGATGACAAAATACCACGAAGAGCATGATATTGTTTTTGTGAATCATCATGGAAAACCAATCACGCCTACTGGTATTGAATATGTCTTGAATCAGATCATCAAAAAAAGCAGCTTGGATAGCGATATCCATCCCCACATGCTGCGCCATACATTCGCCACTCATTTATTAAATAATGGGGCAGATTTGCGGACAGTCCAAGAATTGTTAGGACATGCCAATTTATCAACTACCCAGATCTATGCCCATGTAACAAAAGAAAGTTTACAAAAAAACTATCGTTCATTCCATCCAAGAGCGTAAAATAAGGAAAAGAACAAATTTAGGAGGAAACAAACATGGTCGAATCACCATTTCATTCAACCACAATCTGTGCTGTCGAAAAAGACGGAAAATTTGCCATGGCTGGAGATGGCCAAGTAACAATGGGTGAATCTGTTGTCATGAAAGGTACAGCAAAGAAAGTACGACGTATCTACAATGGAGAGGTTGTTGTAGGTTTCGCCGGAAGTGTCGCAGATGCGTTTACTTTAGAAGAAAAATTTGAAGGTAAATTGAACGAATACAATGGAAATCTGCAACGTGCGGCTGTTGAATTAGCTCAAGAATGGCGGACACAGCAATCTATGCAAAAACTTGAAGCGATGCTGATCGTAATGAATGAGAAAGAAATGCTGCTTGTTTCAGGTACAGGAGAAGTGATTACGCCAGATGATGGCATCTTAGCTATCGGATCAGGCGGGAATTTTGCATTGGCCGCAGCCCGAGCAATGAAAAATTATGCTCAAAATGACATGAGTGCGAAAGAAATTGCAGAAAATGCGTTAAATATTGCCGCAGACATCTGTATCTTTACTAATCATAATATTATCGTAGAAGAACTGTAAGAGGTGAGTAAATATGTATGAATTGAAACAAACACCAAGACAAATCGTAAGTGAATTAGACGAGTATATCGTAGGACAGCATGCAGCAAAAAAATCTGTTGCCGTCGCTTTGCGTAACCGCTACCGCCGTTTGCAGTTAGATGAAAAAATGCAACAAGATATTACACCAAAAAATATGCTGATGATCGGACCTACAGGGGTCGGTAAAACAGAAATCGCACGACGCTTGGCCAAAATCGTCAATGCACCATTTGTCAAAGTCGAAGCAACAAAATTTACTGAAGTCGGTTATGTTGGAAGAGATGTAGAATCAATGGTCCGGGATTTAGTGGAAAATGCGATCCAAATCGTAGAAAAAGAGCAATACAGCCGTGTATACACAAGTGCTAAAAAAAATGCTGAAAAACGTTTGGTAAAAATCTTAGTGCCTGGTATAAAAAAAGAACAGAAACAATCCACTAATCAATTTGAACAAATGATGAATCTTTTTAATGCTAGTCAGCAAAACAATGCTGAACCACAAGAAGAAGTGACAGAAGATATTCGGATCAACCGCCGTACAATTTTGGAACAACTACAAAAGGGATTACTGGACAATCGTGAAGTAACCATTGAAGTCGAAGATCAAAAGAAACCTGCACCAATGATGAACAATGGATTGGAGCAAATGGGGATCGACCTAAATGAAACGTTAGGTGCTCTAACACCGAAGAAAAAAGTGGAACGGACGGTAACAGTCAAAGAAGCTTTAGAGTTATTAATCAAAGAAGAATCAGCAAAACTAGTCAAGGATGCTGATATCCATAGTGAGGCAATCAAATTAGCGGAAGAAAGTGGGATTATCTTTATCGATGAAATCGATAAGATTACTTCTAAATCACAGCAATCTGGAGAAGTATCCAGAGAAGGCGTCCAAAGAGACATATTGCCAATTGTCGAAGGTTCACAAGTAAACACAAAATACGGGATCATTCAAACAGATCACGTCCTATTCATTGCTTCAGGAGCTTTCCATTTGTCTAAACCAAGTGATCTAATTCCAGAACTTCAAGGACGCTTCCCAATACGGGTAGAATTAGATGATTTGACAGCTGAAGATTTTGTGAAAATTCTGACTGAACCGAATAATGCTTTGATAAAACAATATGTAGCATTGATTGGTACAGAAAATGTGTCAGTTACATTTACAAAAGAAGCAATTGAACGGATCGCTCAAATTGCTTTCGATGTCAATCGTGACACAGATAATATCGGTGCACGTAGACTGCACACTATTTTGGAAAAATTATTAGAAGACCTATTATTTGAAGCACCAGATATGCAAATGGGTGAAATAACGATCACAGAAGCATACGTTGATGACAAACTTGGCTCAATTGCGGCAAATGAAGATTTAAGTCGCTATATTTTATAAAATCGGAGGACGACAATGACAGACTTGCTAACGAAAACTCGCAAGATAAACACACTTTTGCAGCAAAAGAATACTTTTGACATGCAAGCAGATTTGCCTTACGATAAAATGGCTGTCACATTAGGTGGTATTCTTGACAGCAACACCTATATCATAGGAAGTGACGGAGTATTACTAGGTTACAATGAACGCCACGATGTGAATAATGAACGAATCAAAACAATGTTTGTTGAGAAACAATTTCCTGAATCTTACACTGATACAGTGGCACAGCTGATGAAAACTGAAGCTAATATCCCGATTACAAGTGATATCACTGCGTTTCCGGTAGAGTCAAGAGAAAAATACCCATTTGGTTTGACGACTGTCGTTCCAATCTTTGGAGCTGGCGAACGTCTGGGGACGATCATTTTGTCTCGCATTGAACAATCGTTTGCAGATGACGATCTCGTCTTAGCAGAATATGGAGCTACGGTTGTCGGTATGCAGATCCTTTATCAGAAGTCTCGAAGTATCGAAGCTGATGTACGGAGTGCGACGGCTGTTCAAATGGCAATCAACACATTGTCTTACAGCGAGTTAAAGGCTGTACAAGCCATTTTTGAAGCGTTGGATGGAGATGAAGGACGTTTGACTGCTTCTAATATCGCCGATAGCATCGGAATCACTCGTTCTGTGATCGTCAATGCTTTACGAAAATTGGAATCAGCTGGAATCATTGAATCTCGCTCGTTAGGCATGAAGGGAACTTATTTAAAAGTATTGAATTCCCGTTTTAAAGAAGAATTAGCAAAACATAGTTATTAGAAACAAGGGACTAGGGCGGATACAGATGTTTGCTCCAGCCTTCCCATTTTAAAAAGTAAGTCGAAGTTGGAGGAATGGCAATGACTGTTATTATTCAAAATGACCAGCTGATCGCTGAAATCGCTGAACACGGTGCGGAATTGATCAGTTTAAAATCAAAAGAACACGGTTTAGAGTATATCTGGCAAGGTGATCCAGCGTATTGGGGCAGACATGCACCAGTTTTATTCCCTTTTGTTGGACGTTTAAAAGATGACCAGTATGTTTACCAAGGGAAAACATATCAAATGGGACAACATGGATTTGCCCGAGATATGGATTTTGAAGTCATTGAACATGGACAAGAAATGGCTAGTTTCATCTTGCGGAGTACACCGGAGACATTAGAAAAATATCCTTTTGATTTTGAATTAGTGATTAGTTATGAATTAGGAGGAGACGGTATCACGGTCCATTACCAAGTAGCAAATACAGGTGAAGAAGAAATGTTCTTTTCTATCGGTGGACATCCTGCTTTCAATGTACCTCTTGAAGAAGGATTGTCATTCGAAGACTTTTATCTAGCATTTTCTCCATTGAAATCAAGATTACGCCTACCTTTAAAAGGCCCATTCATTGATATGGAACAAAAGACGTTAGGACAGACAAATACGAATCTGGCTTTGAATCGTGAACTTTTTGATCAAGATGCATTGGTTTTTGAAACAAGAGGACTAAATGCGTACGCCATTCGGAGTGAAAAATCTTACCATAGCATAACTTTAAGCTATAAAGATATGCCTTATGTAGGAATCTGGTCTCCTTATCCAAAAGAAGCCCCTTTCGTGTGTATCGAACCATGGTGTGGAATTGCTGACACGGTGAATAGCAGTGGAAACTTGATGGAAAAAGTAGGAATCAATCAACTAGGTGCCCATGAAATCTTCAAGACAAAATATTCGATCACAGTGAAGTAAGAGGGTGTAAAAAGCTATTCTACATCAAGTAATAAGAGGTTGTGACAGAAGTGGTCAGCTTCTGGAATACCGTTTGTTCGAAAAAAGGGAGTGTGACAAATCCATGTCACACTCCTGTTTTATCTCTTTGGACTGAAAAAATGTCAGGATTTTTTCTTGCTGCTGTTCAAACCAAATGGGATTCGACTTTCCGTATGGTATCTGATACGCTTGATATTGTCTTTATGACGATAGAAGATAAAGGAAGAGACTAAAAAGGCAATGATCGTCAGCAACCAATTGGGCTTAGCCAAAATCACAGGAGCTACATAAGGAAGGACGATCGTGGAGAAAGTGATCAACGCTGCACTGATCATACTGCTCAAACTCACCATACTTGTACAAAATAGACTAACGATAAAAATGATACAGGAATAAACAAAAAATACAGGATTAAATCCTAAAAGCATTCCTGCACTTGTCGCAACAGCTTTTCCTCCTTTAAACCCAGCAAATATCGGAAATGTATGACCAAGAATCGCACATACCCCAAACCAAAGAGGGTTAATCCCAGAAAGGTGAAAAATCATCGGCAGACAAGTAGCCAATGTACCCTTTAAAATATCCATAAGAAGGACAACAATCCCGGCGGTTTTGCCTAATACCCGAAATGTATTGGTGGTTCCAGTATTACCGCTCCCATGTTGCCGGATATCTTTTTTGAAAAACAATTTGCCAATCCAGACGCCGGAAGGAATAGAACCTAAAAGATATGCTAAAATAAGTAATAAGATCAATTTCATTTTTTACCCTCTCTCAAGTTGAAAACTATCCTTTATTTTAGCATGAATAGGTAACAGGAACAATTGAAAAAATGAAAGATAGAAGTATAATAGATGAAATAAAAAGAAAAGCAAGGGGTGACAGAAATGTCTATAAAAAATCCAACACAAGAAACGATTTTTAACTATTTGAAAGAAGCAAAAAATATTGCCATCGTAGGCTTGAGCAATAAACCAGAGCGAACAAGTTACATGGTTGCACAGGTATTGCAAGACAATGGATATAAAATCATACCAGTAAATCCATTATTGGCTGGTGAAGAAATTCTAGGAGAGAAAGTCTATGCAAATTTAACAGAAATCGATGATTCAATCGATATCGTAGATGTATTTAGACGGAGCGAATTTTTACCTGAAGTAGCAGCTGATTTTTTGAAAACCGATGCTAAAGTGTTTTGGGCACAACTAGGGATCGAAAACGAAGAAGCAGATGAGATGCTAAGAAAAGCAGGACGCACAGACGTCGTAATGGATCGCTGTATCAAGATTGAACTTGGTAAGTTGAAAGAAAACCAAAAATAAAAATGACCACAAAGAAGAGATGATCGATAGAGAGGAATGTCGAAAAAGCGGTTAGGAGATAATTAAAATTGATTTCTCATCTAACCTCTTTTTTTTCACGACCTTTTCTAGTATGATAATCGTGGTGCGGTTTTGCCGCAAAGTATTATTGAAGGAGCGTTTGCCTTGGCAAAAAAAGTAAACAACGAATATAATGACTCGTCCATCCAAGTATTGGAAGGATTAGAGGCAGTTAGAAAAAGACCAGGGATGTACATTGGATCCACTGACAGCCGAGGCTTGCATCATTTAGTCTATGAAATCGTCGATAATGCAGTTGATGAAGCATTATCAGGATATGGCAGTGAGATTGATGTGACCATCCATGAAGACAATAGTATAACTGTTGCAGATAGCGGACGTGGGATGCCTGTAGGGATGCATGCTTCCGGTATCCCAACAGTTGAAGTGATTTTTACTGTGCTGCATGCTGGCGGAAAGTTTGGTCAAGGAGGATACAAAACTTCTGGTGGGCTTCACGGTGTAGGAGCCAGTGTGGTAAATGCCTTATCGAAATGGCTGACTGTAACAATCGTTAGAGATGGCGTAGAGTATCAGCAGAAATTTAAAAACGGCGGTAAACCTGACGGTACGTTGAAAAAGATAGGAAAAACAAAAAAAGCAAATGGGACGATTGTCCATTTTTTACCAGACGATACAATATTCAGTACAACAAAATTTTCATATGAAATTTTAGCCGAACGGTTAAGAGAATCTGCCTTTCTTCTAAAAGGCGTTAAAATCTCACTTTCTGATCTTCGGGGAGAAGAACCAGTCAAGGAAGTTTTCCATTATGAAGAAGGAATCAAAGAATTTGTTGATTACCTGAATGAAGAAAAAGATACATTGACACCGGTCGTTTATTTTTCAGGAGAAAAAGAAGGTATCGAAGTAGAGGTCGCTTATCAATACAATGACGGGTATTCAGAAAATGTCTTATCTTTTGTCAATAATGTTCGAACAAAAGATGGTGGAACCCATGAAGCTGGAATGAAAGCGGCAATGACGAAATCTTATAACGAATATGCGAGAAAAGTCGGCTTGCTGAAAGAACGGGACAAGAATCTGGAAGGTAGTGATTTCAGAGAAGGATTAGCTGCTGTTCTCTCTATCCGTGTACCTGAAAATCTTCTGCAATTTGAAGGTCAAACGAAAGAAAAACTTGGTACGCCAGTTGCTCGAACCGTAGTAGATAACGTCATCAGTGAACAAATGGGCTTTTATTTGCAGGAAAATAGCGAAATGAGCCAGATGTTGGTCCGTAAAGCAATCAAAGCGAGAGAAGCGAGAGAAGCAGCACGTAAAGCCAGAGAAGAAAGCCGAAATGGAAAGAAGCGTAAAAAAGGCGAATCTCTTCTTTCAGGAAAATTGACACCCGCACAATCCCGAAATCCTAAGAAAAATGAATTGTATTTAGTCGAAGGGGATTCTGCCGGCGGATCTGCTAAACAAGGAAGAGACAGAAAGTTCCAAGCAATTCTACCTTTACGAGGAAAAGTCATCAATACCGAAAAAGCAAAAATGCAAGATATCTTGAAAAATGAAGAAATCAATACGATGATCTATACGATTGGTGCAGGAGTCGGCCCTGAATTTTCTATCGAAGACTGTAATTACGACAAAGTAATCATCATGACCGATGCGGATACAGACGGCGCCCATATTCAAGTATTACTGCTTACTTTCTTTTATCGTTATATGAAACCGCTGATTGAAGCTGGGAAAGTATATATCGCGTTACCGCCTTTATATAAAGTATCCAAAGGACAAGGGAAGAAGCAAGTCATTGAATATGCGTGGACAGATGACGAATTGGCAGCAATGATTAAAAAAGTCGGCAAAGGATATATGCTACAGCGATATAAAGGACTTGGAGAGATGAATGCGGAACAATTGTGGGAAACAACGATGGATCCAACTTCCCGTACGTTGATTCGCGTCCGTATCGACGATGCTGCGCAAGCTGAGCGTCGAGTAACCACACTAATGGGTGACAAAGTAGAACCTCGAAGAAAATGGATCGAAAATCACGTACAATTTACGTTGGAAGAAGATGGCAGTATCTTAGATAAAAAAGAGGATACTGAAATCTCTCCTTCAGTTTCTAATGAATTATTAGATGAAGAACGAGCAGATAAAAAAGAAGACAATCAGTTATTTGAAGTAGAATAGGAGGTCACCTGATGGAAAATCGACAAGAAGTACAAGAATTAACTTTAGAAGAAGTGATGGGTGACCGCTTCGGACGTTATTCCAAATATATTATCCAAGAACGTGCACTGCCTGATATCCGTGATGGATTGAAACCAGTGCAACGCCGGATATTATTTGCCATGAACAAAGATGGCAATACGTATGACAAAGGATTCCGTAAATCAGCAAAATCTGTCGGAAATATCATGGGGAATTATCATCCTCATGGTGACAGCAGTATTTATGAAGCGATGGTCCGCATGAGCCAAGATTGGAAGTTGCGGGAAGTACTGATCGAAATGCACGGGAATAATGGGAGTATGGACGGTGATCCACCTGCTGCGATGCGTTATACTGAAGCCAGATTATCCAAGTTAAGTGGAGAGATGCTAGCAGATATCGAAAAAGAAACAGTCGATCTCGTGTGGAATTTTGATGATACAGAAAAAGAACCAACAGTCCTTCCAGCTCGATACCCAAACCTTCTAGTCAATGGATCGACAGGTATATCTGCTGGATATGCGACAGAAATCCCGACTCATAACTTAGCTGAAGTGATCGACGGCACAATCTATATGATCGATCATCCACAAGCGAGCCTTGAAAAATTGATGGAATATATTCCTGGACCTGACTTTCCAACAGGAGGGATCTTGCAAGGGAAAGATGAAATCAAAAAAGCTTATGAAACAGGGCGAGGAAAAGTTATTCTTCGTTCGAAAACAAAGATAGAAGCAATGAAGGGCAATAAACAGCAAATCGTGATCACTGAAATCCCATATGAAGTAAATAAAGCGACGTTGGTGAAAAAAATGGATGAGATCCGTTTGAATAAGAAAATCGATGGAATAGCTGAAGTACGAGATGAAAGTGATCGAACTGGTCTGCAAATTGTCGTTGAATTGAAAAAAGATGCCAATGCTCAAGGAATTTTGAATTATTTGTTCAAAAACACTGAGCTACAGATCAATTACAATTTTAATATGGTCGCTATCGATCATATGACTCCGCACCAAGTTGGACTGAAAGACATTTTAAGAAGTTATATCGAGCATCGAAAGCAAGTCATAACAAAACGCAGCCAATTCGATTTAGCCAAAGCTCAAAAAAGACAGCATATCGTGGAAGGCCTGATGAAAGCTTTATCGATTCTGGATGAAGTAATCGCAACGATTCGTGAAAGTAAAGACAAAAAAGATGCTAAAAAGAATTTAGTCGATGTTTTCCAATTTACAGAAGAACAAGCAGAAGCAATCGTCACATTGCAACTATACCGTTTGACGAACACAGATATCACAGAGCTTCAAAAGGAAGCCGAAAGCTTGATTGCACAAATCACAGAGTTGAATAAAATCCTTTCAAACGACAAAGAGCTTTTCTCTGTTATGAAAAAAGAATTGCGAGAAGTGAAAAAAAATTACTCTTCCGCTCGTCTGACGACAATCCAAGACGAAATCGAAGAAATCAAAATCGATACGCAAGTTTTAGTGGCGCAAGAAGACGTAATCGTCAGTGTGACGCGAGAAGGCTATGTGAAGCGAACAAGCCTTCGTTCTTATAGTGCTTCGAAACCAGAAGAAATCGGGATGCGAGAAGGCGATTACTTGCTGTACTCAGGTGAATTGAGCACATTGGACCATGTTCTTCTGATTACGAATAAAGCAAATGTGATCTACCGTCCTGTTCATGAACTACCCGATTTGAAATGGAAAGATGCTGGCGAACACATTTCTCAAACAATCTCCAATCTGTCTGTAGATGAATCGATCTTAGCTGTTTTCCCATATCAAAAAATCCAAGCAGAAAAAACATTTGTATTCATCAGCAAGAATGGATTGATCAAGCAAACACGAATGACAGAGTTCGAACCATGGCGCACCTATAAGAGCCGTCCGCTCAGCTGTATGAAGCTAAAGGCGGAAGAAGATGAACTTATTGCTGTATATCTGAAAGAAGATCAGCCAGGCTTAGATGTGTTCTTAGTAACGCATCAAGGAATGGGCTTGCGCTATCCTTTAACAGATGTTCCCGTTGTTGGAGCAAAGGCAGCTGGAGTGAAGTCTATGAATTTGAAAGATGGAGATAGGATTGTCAATGGGCTGCTTGTGTTAGCAGACGGAGATACGCCAATCGTAATCGTTACTCAGCGAGGAGCCGTGAAACGCATGCTTGCTCAAGAAATCAGCCAAACTTCACGTGCGAAGCGGGGAGTGACGGTCATGCGTGAGCTGAAAAAAAATCCGCACCGTATTATCTATATGTCGGAAGGAAGATCAAAAGAAATAACCTTGATGAATCAAAAAGGACAACAGATAACGATTGATCCAACGGATTTTCCTATAGGTGATCGAACATCGAATGGTTCGTTTGCTATGGACGATAAAAAAGGTGGAGAAGTCATCGAAGTTATCGATGCTCCTGAGATTTTCATTGAATCATAACTGTTATGGTATTTTAGTGAAGAGGGGCCATCTGTATTAATACAGATGGCCCCTCTTTTTCATTCATTTTTAATAAATCCTTATACGTTTGCAAAAAAAGATGAAAGTGTTCACAATGCTTAAATATTGGTAAATCAACGTTACTTTCAATATACATAGATAAAACATAAAAATTGTTAAATAAAAAACAAGAAAACCCTTGCAAAGATAAGGTGCTGTGTTATACTAATCACGTAAAAACTGTTACATAAAACAGAAATTTAGGAGGTCCATACAATGGAGCAATGGAATGGATTTAAAGGTACCAAATGGAAAGAAGGCGTAGACACTAGAGACTTTATTCAAAACAACTACACTGAATATCGCGGTGATGACAGCTTTTTGGAAGGTCCAACAGAAGCAACAGAAAAATTATGGGATGAATTGCAAAAGCTGAATGATATCCAATTCGAACGTAACGGTGTCTATGATATGGACACAGAAATCGTATCAACCATTACTTCCCACGATGCAGGCTATTTGGATAAAGATTTGGAAAAAATCGTCGGTCTACAGACAGACAAACCTTTGAAACAAGCATTCATGCCGTTCGGTGGAATCAATATGGCTAACAATGCGCTGAAAAGCAATGGCTATACACCAAACGATGAATTAACACATATTTTCACTGACTGGCGCAAAACACATAATCAAGGGGTGTTTGATGCTTATACTGCTGAAATGCGTGCAGCTCGTAAAAACAAAATCATTACAGGGCTTCCAGACGCTTACGGTCGTGGACGTATCATCGGCGACTATCGTCGTGTGGCATTGTATGGAATCGACTATTTGATGGAACAAAAGAAAAAAGATCATGATATGACTGGTTATCATACGATGAGTGAAGAAGTGATTCGTTTACGTGAAGAAATCACTGAACAATATCGTGCATTAGCACAAATGAAAGAAATGGCTGCAAAATACGGCTATGATATCTCTAAACCAGCTGCAAATGCAAAAGAAGCTGTCCAATGGTTATACTTCGGTTATTTAGCAGCAATCAAATCACAAAATGGCGCTGCGATGTCAATCGGACGTATCTCAGCATTCCTTGATATCTATATCCAACGTGATTTGGATAATGGAGTAATCACAGAAAAAGAAGCGCAAGAATTGATCGATCACTTAGTAATGAAATTACGTATGGTCAAATTCGCGCGTACACCTGAATACAACCAATTATTCTCAGGATTCCCTATCTGGGCTACTTTATCCATTGCTGGTATGGGCTTAGATGGTCGTTCGTTAGTGACGAAGAATGATTTCCGTCTGCTTCACACATTGACAAATATGGGACCTTCACCAGAACCAAACTTGACTGTTTTGTACTCTGAACACCTTCCAGAAGGATTCAGAACATATGCGAGCCGAATCGCTATTGAAAGTTCTTCGATTCAGTTTGAAAATGACAATCAGCTTCGTGAACAATGGGGTTCTGATGATTGTGCGATTGCTTGCTGTGTATCAGGAACAGTTGTTGGAAAAGACATGCAGTTCTTTGGTGCTCGTGCTAACTTGGCTAAAACACTATTATATGCTATCAATGGCGGGGTCGATGAAGTGACTGGCGCCCAAGTTGGACCAGAATATCGTCCGATCACATCAGAAGTACTAGATTTTGAAGAAGTGAAACATAACTTCATGAATATGATGGATTGGTTAGCAGAACTATATGTCAATACGTTGAACATCATTCATTACATGCATGATAAGTATTCTTATGAAGCAGCTCAGCTTGCCTTGATGGATTCTGACTTGCAACGCACATTTGCTACAGGTATTGCTGGAATCTCTCATGCGGCAGACAGCTTGTCAGCCATCAAATATGCAAAAGTAAAAGCAATCCGTAATGAAAAAGGAATAGCAGTTGATTTTGAAGTAGATGGCGATTTCCCTAAATATGGAAATGATGATGACCGTGCAGATGAATTAGTTTCATGGATCTTGGAATACTTCATGGGACAAATCAAACGTCATAAAACTTACCGCAACTCAAAACCAACAACTTCATTATTGACGATTACTTCAAATGTTGTTTACGGTAAAAATACAGGAAATACTCCTGATGGCCGTGAAGCTGGAAAACCACTTGCGCCAGGAGCAAACCCAAGTTACAATGCAGAACAAAGTGGGTTATTAGCCAGCCTGAACTCAACAGCTAAAATGAATTACGGTTGTGCATTGGATGGAATTTCAAATACCCAAACAATCAATCCTTCTGGTCTTGGAAAAGAACAAGATACAAGAATCGAAAACTTGCGTAATGTCTTAGACGGATACTTCTCAAAAGGGGCTTATCATTTGAATGTCAATGTATTCAGTAATGATCTATTGCGTGATGCAATGGAAAATCCAATGAAATATCCGAACTTGACGATCCGGGTATCTGGTTATGCAGTTAAATTCCGTGACTTGACAAGAGAACAACAACTAGATGTCTTGATGAGAACTTCACACGACAGAATGTAAAAAAGTTTGTGAAACAGCCTTTCGACTCAGTGCCGAAAGATCGTTAGATATCCTTCGCATCATAATCGAATGATCAGTATGCTTATTTGAAAGACACGATTTACAGGGGCAGGACATGTATGTTCCGTCCCTGTAAATTTTACACATAACGAAGCGGTGATTGCGAAAAATTTTGTTCAAAAAGCTTCGCTTCGACAGCTAACTTGTACTTAAAATGAAATCAAAGAAAAGATGTGAATTTAAATGGAAGAAAAAACAATCGGCTATGTTCATTCTATCGAAACTTTCGGTTCAGTAGACGGTCCTGGACTGCGCTTTGTCGTGTTTATGCAAGGATGCCGCATGCGTTGCCAATTCTGTCACAATCCTGATACTTGGAATATTGGCGGAGGGAAAGAGTACTCAGCAGATGAACTTTTAGATAAGGCGGAACGCTTCAGACCTTACTGGGGAGATAAAGGTGGTATTACTGTTAGTGGTGGAGAGCCTCTATTGCAGATCGATTTTTTGATCGAACTATTTAAAAAAGCAAAAGAGCGGAAAATGCATACTACATTGGATACATGCGGAAAACCTTTTACGTATGAAGACCCCTTCTTCTCTCGTTTTCAAGAATTGATGAAGTATACAGACTTACTGTTATTTGATATCAAACACATCGATAATGAAGAGCATAAAAAACTAACGCATTGGGACAATGAAAATATTCTAGAAATGGCTCAATATTTGTCAAAAATTAACAAACCGGTTTGGATTCGCCATGTATTAGTTCCTGAGCGAAGTGATTATGATGAATATTTGATCCGACTAGACAACTTTATCCAAACCTTGTCAAATGTAGATAGAGTAGAGATCCTTCCTTATCATACGATGGGAAAATACAAGTGGGAAACACTTGGTTTGAAATATCCATTAGAAGGAATCGAACCACCTACAAAAGAACGTGTCGAAAATGCTAAACGATTGCTTCATACAGAAGAGTATACAAAATATTTAACGCGATAGAACGCATCGGAAAGAAGTTAAGTATTGCTTCTTTCCGTTTTTTTGCTATTATTAAATAGGAGAAATCACAAAGGAGCGAATGACATGTCAAAAATTATAGTTTTTGGTCACCAAAATCCAGATACAGATGCAATTGGGGCAGCCATTGCCTTTTCACACTTGCAAAATGAATTAGGTAACGAAACAGAAGCAGTTGCTCTAGGTACACCTAATGAAGAAACACAATACGCATTAGACCACTTTCAATTATCTGCACCACGAGTAGTAGAGTCAGCTAAAGCAGAAAATGCAGATGTCATGCTTGTGGATCATAATGAATTCCAACAAAGTATTTCAGATATCAGCGAAGTAAATATTTTGGCTGTAGTAGACCACCATCGTATTGCAAACTTTGAAACAGCTAATCCATTGTACTATCGTGCAGAACCAGTTGGATGTACAAGTACGATCATTTTAAAACTATATAAAGAAAACCAAGTAACGATCCCTAAAGAAATTGCTGGGATTATGCTTTCAGCTATCATTTCAGATACATTGTTGTTCAAATCGCCAACATGTACACCTGAAGACGAAGCAGCTGCAAAGGAACTTGCAGCAATCGCTGAAGTAGATCTAACTGCCTATGGTCTTGAAATGTTGAAAGCCGGAACGAATCTAAGTGATAAATCAGCTGCGGTTCTTCTTGATTTGGATGCAAAAAGTTTCCCAATGGGCAGTTCCAATGTGCGTATCGCTCAAGTCAATACAGTGGATCTGAATGAAGTGATGGATCGACAAGCAGAACTAGAAGCAGCGATGGAAGAAGAAATGAAAGCAAATGGCTACGATTTATTCGTATTAGTTGTCACAAATATCTTAGACAGCGATTCAGAATTACTTGTTGCTGGTAAAGGTAAAGAAAAAGTAGAAGAAGCTTTCCAAACAACTTTGACCAATAACCGAGCTTTACTTAAAGGTGTCGTTTCACGTAAAAAACAAGTCGTACCTCAGTTGACGGCTGTATTCAGCTAATCAAATGGTAGGATGAAGCATTCAAAGTGAATGGGATAAGCGATTGAATAAAAAGAAACACAGAACATACTAAAAGTCTAAGAAGTGGAGGAGAATAACAGTCAAACATGACTCTTGTTCTTCCTCCTTTTTATGTAAAAGTCTTTTAAGTAAAATAAAATGGATAGAAAAGAGAACATATATGAACTATTATTATTCAAAAAATAAGGAAAATTTTTATCAAAAACTGACCGGTGATCCGCTTTTTTCTTTATTGACCGATTATCTATATGAACATCGAGAAAAAGAAACGATTCTAAGAGAATTGAAAAAAGAATTTCCGCAAAACAAATTTTCTCATTTTCTTGATCTGTTGATCGATGCAGGATTAATCAAGAGAGAAGAGCGAAGATATCATTTGAACTTTCCAGTATTTGATCCCAACGATTACTTGCAACAAGTCACTTCGGCTGCTGAAACCATAGCCGACCAATTGAAGAGACTCTCTGTTGCTGAACAAAAATTAGCGATGGGAGAAGTTATTTGGGCGTATTGTTTTGAAGATGAACGAAAAGAAGCATATTTTTATGGAGTAAGAAACAGCCGAGAGACAGAATTGCTGAGAACGACTGCAGGAAATCAGAAGTACCGTTTTATTACACTTTCCTCTAAAGAACACTTCCCGCTTACGTTGGCTAATTATTTTTTTATACAAAAGAATCAGCTTCCTGTAACGAAGGCATTCAAAGAATTAGCCGAACTTATTGGAGATGTAAATGAAGCGTACTTTTTTGATCAAATAGAAGTTATCGTTGACAGGATACGTAAAAATAAATATAAAAATCGTCGGCCTAGTATTTTCCATCAGTCATTACTTGTGACGGATACCATAAAGGAAGAAGAATCATTTACACTAGCATTGCCTATTGTCGAAAAAAACAATCCTGAGATTGAATTTCCAACATTGGATCCTTCATTGACAATGGAGGAAACGGCCTTTCTTAAACGACAAATCTTTTCTGAGTTGAGCAAAAAATTTATGCCGCATGCATTTTCTTATATCAAAGAATATGGAGCAATATAGAACAATATAGAACAGCTTTGGTGAGAAGAATCTAAGAGAGCAGTAAGCTAAAATTATGCTGATTCTTGCAAGAGGAGTCTTTCTCTTCTTTTATAGTTAAAAGAATTATTGGAGTATTTTGCCTATCTACCACATATTGGATTCACTACATGGTATGGAAATAAAGGAATGCAAAAAATTGGTGAGAAATGTGGAATGACAAAGGAAGGGCTCATAAGAAAAGTTAGATTTTTAAATAATTAATATTATGATTCAGTCAAGTATAGCATTCTAAGGGAAGAACTAGCGATTAGATTAGGAAGTTCATTTGGTGATCCAGAATCACTCAGAAACGAATGGTAAGTCATTATTAATCATCTATCCAATCTTGGGTTATTCTTTTAGATTGAAGTGTTTAAAATTAAAAAAGCATTTATGAAGTCGTCGTAGTCAGGCTTCAAAATGCTTTTTATTTTGTTTCTTTTTTCTTTGCCACATAAATACACCTAGACTGACGATGAAGAGCATATCCAACAGATTTCCTGCGACTTGGATCGTCGAAGGGTTGGCCAATGGTATCAAAGCAAGGACAAAAAAGGAAAACAAGCTGTAGATAAAACATGTGACAGGAACTAATCGAAAGAAGAGCGGACATCTCATTTGGCTAAAAATGAGTGAAAAAATAAAATAAGTGAAAATAGATAAAATCACGACTAAACCATTCATGATAAAGAAGAAAAGCGTATTGTGATTAAACGAATAAAAAAGGATAGCTAAAAAAGAAAACGTTTTAAATGCAATCAATACACCTGAAGCTTCATTTAACTTACCAGGATGTCGATGAAAAAAATAGGCACTGAAATACACAGAAAACATCAAGGCGCATAGAGAAGATAAAATTAAAAAAAACGGATTTTCTTCTGTTTCTGTAATATCAGAATGATCTAAAAGCAACCAGCCTAATGCACTAGAAGGCGCCTGTGAGGTCTTAACGTACGAATAACATAGAAAAAATAAAATCGTCAAAGTTGCAAAAAAAGAGCCTAAATGTAAAAAATTAGTTGTTTTACGTTGAATTTCCATAATATCTCCAAATTAAATTGATAAGTATATAAAGTATAATAACAAATCAATGAGTATATGTCGATGTTTTTTAATCAAAATAATAAATAAAAAGCTGTCGAACATCTAAAATTTAATTTATATGTTCGACAGCTTTTTAGTTTGTGAGTTATTTTCCTTGTCTTTTTCTTACTTTTTTAGTCCAAAAACCACCTGAAATATATTTTGGTTCATATGAGATGATGAAAGCACGCTCTTCAATTTCTTTGATCAGGCGATACAGTTCACGTTCGCTTTTTCTAGGAGAAAGTATTTCCAGGACCAGTCGCTCGCCTTCTAGACCCATTGCAGAAGTCTGTGTTACACCGTAACCGTGTTCTCTCAGTATACCAGGCAAACTTTTATCTTCCGCGCTATTTGCTGGCAAAATCGTTGTGACCATGATGTATCCTAATGCCAGCTTGTCTTCAATCAAAATCCCAACACTGATACCTACTGCGTAACCTAACGCATAGACAAATAAATTCAGCGGATTATCTAAACGATCCAATACAAGAGATAGCCCTACGATATAGATCGTGATCTCAACCATACTGACAAGGGGAGCAATCAGCCGGTAGCCTTTCATTGTTAGCATAAAACGTAACGTGTTCAAAGTGATATAAGCAAAATTGATGAGGAAGATCATCCCTAACATTTTAGGATCAATCATTTGTAAAACTCCTTTCATTTGTATAACAACAATATCAAAAAAATCGCAAGTGAAGAAAAATTGAAACTTTATTGGTACCAAAAAATGATAAAATGATTATAATAGAATTATAAAGATAGGTTAGGTGATTAAAATGAAAACGGTCAATCGAGTATTTTGTGCCAGTCACGTGCTCAGTCTCCTTCTCAGTATATACTTAGGTGTCTATGCGATTCAACAGCCAATTGATGTAGAGAACATTGTTTTTCAGATGTCGCTGACAGATGGTTTGATTCTAAGCGTTTTTTTCTTTTTGATACTATTTATTGGTAATATTTTCGGTAGCGTTGCCAGTTTTTTGAATTTCTCTATTTATCCTCTCCTTTCGCTAGCATTAGGAGTGGTGGGGCTTTGTTCCCTATTCTTATTTCCTGAGCCATTCAGTCCTGCATTTATATTATTTGGTATACTGAACCTGTTCCAGACGACTGTCGGATCATGGTTGCTATGGCGATCAGGAAATTTAATGAAAATAGGTGAGTAGCCATTGAATCCAATTATATTGAAACGTTCTGTCAATCAAATTCCAGTGTTAGAAGTTGTCCTGAAAGAATTAAGAGAAGAACGGATTCCCGTTGTCATCTATTATCACGGATGGCAGACAAGTAAGGAGTTAGTTTTGACACAAGGAAGGAAAATTGCACAGCAAGGTATTCGCGTGATCCTGCCAGATGCGATGAATCATGGGGAACGAAAACAGCCAGTTTCTTCTATTCCATCCTATACATTTTGGGATAGTATCTACGGGAACTTGTTTGAGTTTGACACGCTTATCAAGCATTTAGAAAAAAGAGATCTTTTACATGATCGGCTTGCAGTTGGTGGGGTTTCGATGGGCGGAATGACAACATGCGCGTTGTTAGCTAAGCATCCTCATATAGCAGCAGGTGTATGTTTGATGGGATCTCCTGCGCTTCTGGAATATGGGAAAGAAATCGCAAGACGAGCGTCAGAATATAACTATATCTTGCCAAAAGACTATTTTGATTTGATCTCGTGGGTCAAGAGTTATGATTTATCATTGCAACCGGAAAAGCTAGATGGACGCCCTCTGTTCTTTTGGCATGGACAAGCAGATGAAAAGATCCCTTATATACAAACGGAAAGATTTGTAGAGAAAAACCGGCCTGAGCCTTACGGAAAAGAAATTGTTTTTCGTTCCTCCAAAACACAGCGACACATGGTACAAATACCACTGATGGAGGAAGCTTCCGCTTTTTTAGCAAAGAATTTGATAAAAAAATAGAAATAGCTGAATTGGGAAATCACTTAAGGAGGATAGGAGATTTTCTGATTTTTCTTTTGGGCTATAATGAACCCTGTTAGGAAAATTTGGTATAATTGGTAATAAGAACGACAACATGTTAGAAAGGAAGAGAGCATGCCCACTTTAGCAGATGTTGCAAAACGTGCCAATGTTTCAAAAATGACGGTTTCTCGAGTCATCAATCATCCGGAACAGGTGACGGATGAATTGAAAGAGCTAGTTTTCTCAGCAATGGCTGAATTGGATTACCGCCCAAATATTGCTGCAAAAGCACTTGTCACGAATCGGTCACAGATCATCAAATTATTTATACTGGAAGAAATCGACACAACCGAGCCCTACTACATGAATTTGCTGATGGGGATCGCTAAACGGATCGGAAAAGCGCATTATTCTCTCCAACTAGTTACAAATGACGCATTCGATGTCGGTTCTTGTGATGGATACATCATCACAGGTGTCAGAAAAAAAGACTTCGATTGGATTGACCGCTTGGAAAAACCAGTTGTTTTGTTTGGAGAAAATTGTGAAGGATATGACTATGTAGACAGCGATAATGAATATGGTACAGCTAAAGCAACGCAATATGCCTTAGAAAGAGATTACCAAACAATTATTTATATCGGGATTGAAGTGGACGAATCGTTTGAGCTTTCAAGGGAAGCTGGTTACTTATCTGTGATGAAGGAAGCTGATCTTCCAAGTAAGATCTTGCGATTTCCAAATCATTCGACAGAAGTAGAAAGATATATGATAGAAAACTGGGCAGGTTTCACCGATAAAACTTGTTTTGTATGCAGCTCAGATCGACTGGCACTAGGAGCGGTAAGAGGAATTGTAAATGCTGGTGGGCGCTTGCCGGAAGAATTTGGTGTAATCGGCTTTGATGGCGTGTTTTTAGACCAAATCAGTTCGCCTAAATTGACAACGATCAAGCAAGATATTATCCGTATGGGGGAAGTATGCGGGGAAATGTTGCTGAAAAAAATAGAAGAGAAAGGGGCAAGTCAAGGTTATCGTCGCTTTTTCCCTGAACTAGTTATCAGAGAAACGACAAATTAAGCCTCGTTACTTTTTATATATTTAAGAAATTCATCGCTATTTTCTTAAAATAATCAGCGCATTGCTACTGAAAACAAAAAATCTGTGCTATTATTGAGAAAAGTTCCATTTTTGAGAAGGATGGTTTGAATGAAAGAAATCAGACGAAAACATTTCCGTTTTCCTGCGTACGATGACGAGTTAGGCGTAAAATTAACCAGCGAGAAGAAGCGGGTATTATTTGACGGACAGGAGGATCTTTTGACTGAACAGAATCAGCACCCGTTTGAACAAATGAACGAATTCCATTTCACGAACACAAACACTGAACAGGTCCGACGCAAGCGCCGCGCAACAAATGGATTGAAGTCAGCTCCGCGCAAGGAAAATTTGGAAAAACATAAAGAAAAATTACCGGATTATACTGGACATCATCAATCAGAACTCACGTCGACTGGACGGAAAAAACTTTTTGGTGAGTCTTCTCGTCCTGTCAGGCAAAGTGAAACGAGGACAGAGTCTCGAAATACTATGAGAAATTCATCTGTGGACACAAAGGTACGGGAACGTTCTTATTTTGTTCCTAAATATGTACCTGCATCCATTATTCCAGACCCTAGAGAAAGTAAAATTTCTGAAGAGCATTTGATCGAATCAATGAAAAAAACAGATGACTCTTATCTGTTGTTTGATACAGAACCAACGCCTTATCAAGAAAAAAGAAATGATGAGCCGTCTGTACGCACGTTCAATCGAACAAAAACATTAGGGGAAACAAAGCAGTCAGAAGAAAAAAAATCGAAAAAAAACCACGGTATCTTAGAACGTTCACTGCAAGGGCTGATTGACGATCAGGGAAATTCTTTAGGAGAGAATAGCTATTTTAAATAAGACAAATACAACCTTGTATTATGTTATAGTGGAGAAGGAAACGCTGCGGCGTTTCTTTTTTTATACTCTACTCGAAAGATTATATCGTAACCTATTTTTTTCTTAGCTGATGTTTTCTGCCGTGAGCAAGAGGAGAAAGGGTGAAGAGTAAAAAACAAACTATTTTAACAGAGTGTCTGCAAAAATAGTTTGTTTTCATATTTTTATAGAAAATTTTATTGAAAAAATATACGTTGTAGTTTACATAATGATTTTTTAGTAAAGTAACTAAAATAGTAAAAATAAGAATTAGTGCTCTAACTGTTCAAGAGGATCAAGTGGTTCAAATGTTTCTGTAGTCTGTTTTGCTTCCAAATGGGGCAAAACAGGTCCCATTTCCAGATACTTCACTTTATTCAATGTATAAGATAGAATAGAACAGCTAAGCAATGTATACAGAAAATGTGTGAGATCCAAATAAAGCAAGGAGACAACTAAAATACCAAAAGTGATCAAGAAAAGACTTTTGCCAATCTTAATATGAAAATATTTTTCAATGGCTTGATAAATGATATCTGTTCCGCCTGTGCTTCCGCCAAATCGAAAGACGAGACCGCAACCAATGCCAGAAAGAATCCCTGTCATCAAACTATTGATCAGTAGACTATCTACAGCAAAATGTATATGAAGGCTTTCCCATAAATGTAAAAAGAAAACCAGCGCAAATGTTCCGACGATCGTCCGAAGAAAAGCGTGTTTTCCAAAAAGAAACAATGAGATAAGCAGTAAAGGTAAATTAAAAAGCAGCGAAGTGATAGAAGGCGCGAATCCAAAAAGATTATGCAAGAGTAAAGCAATACCAGTAACACCACCGTCTGCCAGTTTAGATGGAATATTGATGCCTGTCACAGCCAATCCATAGATCCCAGCGCCTAAAATGATTCCGCACAATTCTGTCATTAAATTTAATTTTTTCATTTCTAGCCTCTTTTCTTTTGAAAATTTTCAGCAACCTCTTCATTATACTGACTTATACTCTTTCTTCAAGAGGAAAATGAAAAAAATTTATTTTTGGTTGTTTCTTCCAAATTATCAAAAAGGAGTGGAAAAATGCGAGCAGCAGACTTATTGACAATTCTTACAAAATCACCCAAAAAAACAGATTATCAAGGTGTTTTTTTGGCTCAAGACCAAAAACTGATTCCTGTGACAAGAATCCAGATAAATGAATCGTATCAATTCATCTTTGTGTTTGAACAAGGCAAAGCACCACTTGCTATGAAAGAAATCTTTCTATTTTTGATGAAGAACCGTGAAAAAGCTGTTTATTATCAGTCAAAAGAAGAACTCATTCCGCTTTATGGAGTGAAAGAGATAGAAAATAAAGTGGTGATATAAGTAAAAATAAGAAAACAAGACGTTTATGATGCCAAAACAACCGTTTTTTACATTTTTGGCAAAAAAGTGTCATGATACAGTATAATACTTGTTGAACAGGTCAATAAAGGTGTTCTCCCCCACGAGATTTCTACTTTATTGGCTGTTTCTTTTTAATTAAAAGAAAAGTTGTATATGAAAAACGATACGGTTGATTCCGAGTGATCATTTCGTATAGATGTATTGGATGTTCGTTGTGAAGAAACGAGAACCAATAAATCTATCCGATTTTGTTGCTCGGATTCTTTTTTTATCCGCATATTTAGAGGTGATATTTTTATTAATTACTGACGCCTAGTAGGGTTAAGGTAAGTCAAGTTAGTTGGGAAAATGTAAAGAAATGTTTATACTTAAAGAATAACAGAAAGGAAGGTCGCATGAATAATTTTATACAAACATTAAGTGAAAGAAAAGGCGAGTTGCTGGAAGCTGCATTTCAACATCTGTCTATTTCTCTCATTTCTTTGCTGATTGCAGCACTGATTGCTATTCCTCTAGCAATTTGGGCAGCTAATCATAAAAAAATGGCAGAAGTCTTATTGCAGATCACGGGTGTGCTTCAAACGATTCCTTCACTTGCCTTATTAGGGTTACTTATCCCATTTGTAGGGATCGGAACTGTTCCAGCATTGATTGCACTTGTTATTTACGCTTTGCTTCCGATTTTCCAAAATACGTACATTGGTCTAGCTGAGATTGACCCGTCTATTGAAGAAGCGGCGGTAGCATTTGGTATGTCCAGGATGAGACGCTTGCTGAAAGTAGAACTTCCCATCGCATTGCCTGTCATTATCTCAGGTATCCGAACTGCCTTAGTTTTGATCATCGGTACGGCTACTTTGGCGGCATTGATCGGAGCAGGTGGATTAGGAACATTTATTTTATTAGGTATCGACCGCAACACACCAGTTTTAACATTGATTGGTGCAATCAGTTCTGCCTTGCTTGCCATTATATTCAGCGGATTGATTCGCTGGTTGCAGCATAAGAAACCTCGATATTCTATCATTACTTTAGCAGCCGTGGTGTGTTTAGTTGGGGGCGTTTCTTTATATCAGTCTGCCTTGTTTAAAAATGAAATCATCACGATTGCTGGAAAATTAGGAGCGGAACCTGAAATCCTGATCCAAATGTACAAAGAATTGATTGAAGACAACACAAAAACAGAAGTTGAATTAAAACCGAATTTTGGCAAGACTAGTTTTTTGTTCAATGCCTTGGATCAAGGGCAAATCGATATCTATCCTGAATTCACAGGGACTGTCCTAGAGAGCTTGGTGAAGGTACCTGAAGCAATGAAAAGTGCTGATTTGACAAAAGAAAAAACATATGACGAAGCAGAAGAATTATTGAACAAACAATTCGATATGACATTATTGAAACCAATGGCTTATCAAAATACGTATGCCTTGGCGGTCAAGAAATCTTTTGCAGACGAGCATCAACTTAAAAAGATTTCCGATTTAGCAGCAGTTTCTAATCAGATCAAAGCGGGATTCACACTGGAATTTATTGATCGTTCCGATGGATATAAAGGAATTCAAGAAGCATATGGATTGAATTTTTCAAGTGTACAAAGCATGGAACCAAGTTTGCGTTACCAAGCAATCAATAATGGAGATGTCAATATTGTGGATGCTTATTCCACAGATAGCCAACTCAAGGAGTATGATCTAGTCACTCTAGAAGATGATCAAGGGCTATTCCCAGCTTATCAAGGCGCGCCACTGATGAAAACAGATTTCGCCAAGGACCATCCTGAAATCGTTGAAGCGCTGAATAAATTAAGCGGAAAAATAACAGAAAATCAAATGATCGATATGAACTATCAAGTCAATGTCGAAAAGAAAAAACCGGCAGAAGTAGCACGAACCTTCCTGGAAAACGAAGGATTACTAAAGGAGGGAGATCAGTGACTAAATTAATCGAATTCAAACATGTGCAAAAAAAGTACGATGGAAAATATGTCATTGATGACCTAACTCTTGCAATCAAAGAAGGAGAAATCTTTGTTTTGGTTGGGCCTTCTGGTAGTGGAAAAACAACTACTTTGAAAATGATCAATGGATTATCTAAACCATCAGCAGGAGACATCTACTTCAAAGGAAAATCGTTAAATGAATATAATCTGCAGAAAATGCGGTGGAATATGGGGTATGTGCTGCAGCAAATCGCTTTGTTCCCGACCATGACAGTCAAGCAAAACATTGAAGTCATACCTGAAATGTTAGGTTGGGAAAAGCAGAAAAGAGCAGATCGTGTAGATGAACTTCTTCAAAAAGTTGGCTTATCTCCTGATATTTATCGAGATCGTATGCCTAGAGAGTTGTCTGGAGGAGAACAGCAACGAATCGGGATCATCCGAGCCATTGCTGCAAGCCCAGATGTGATTTTGATGGACGAGCCATTTAGCGCATTAGATCCTATTTCAAGAAATTCATTACAAGAATTAGTTTTATCTTTACATGAAGAACTAGGAACGACCATCGTTTTCGTTACGCATAATATGGAAGAAGCAATCAAGCTAGGAGATCGTATTGCGTTTATGAAAGATGGAGAAATTATCCAATGCGACACACCAGAACAGTTATTGATGAATCCTAAAAATGAATATGTACGGCATTTCTTTGATGAACCGAAACAGACGAAAGAATGGCGAGTCGAAGATTTAGTCGTCAATGGATATTTTTTAAAAGAAGTACCAAAAAACAGTCATCAACAAGTTTGCCTTGATACGCCTCTGAAAGAAGTGTATTCACTTCTTTCAGTGTACCCAAACATTGTGATAGTAGAAAAAGGAAAAAATATTGGTTCACTGACAAGTAAAGAAGTCTTTACTTTTTTAAGTCGAGAGGAGAAAGAAAATGAAAACATATGAGGCAATCGTCATCGGTTCAGGTGTGAGCGGCTTAAGTGCTGCTTATGGATTGAAAGAAGCAGGTAAAACAGTACTAGTGGTCGAAGAAGATCTATGGGGCGGGACTTGTCCTAACCGTGGATGTGATCCTAAAAAAGTCTTGTTGAGTGCAGTAGAAGCCCGTAATCGGATAAAACAATTGAATGGAAAAGGATTTAACGAGATCCCAACCGCTAATTGGGAAGAACTCCAAAAATTCAAACGCACATTCACAGATCCAGTTCCAGAAAATCGAAAAAAACAATTGGCAGAAGCTGGAATCGATCATCTTTCAGGGACCGCTCGTTTCTTAGACAACTCATCTATTGAAGTCAATGAAGAAGTTTTTCATGGAGATTACTTTGTTCTGGCAACAGGACAAAGACCCACGATCTTACCGGTGGAAGGAAAGGAATACTTGAAGACTAGTGCAGATTTTTTATCATTGCCTGTACTGCCTAAAGAAATTATTTTTATTGGCGGCGGATATATTGCTTTTGAACTGGCTACGATTGCCAATGCTGCAGGGAGTAAAGTAACCATTGTCCATCATAATCAACGACCATTAAAAGAATTTGAGGCGTCTTTGGTAGAGGAAGCCGTCCATCAAATGGAAGCATCTGGTATTCAGTTTGCTTTTGATGTTGAAACCCAAAAGATCATCTCGGAAGGAACTCGATATCGTTTAGTCGGAAAAGATACGGAATTAGTAGCAGATATGATTTTTTGTGCGACTGGGAGACAGCCGAATACAGAATCTTTAGCACTTGAACAAGCGAATGTCGTCTTTGATAAACACGGGATTGAGGTCAATGATTATCTGCAAACGAGCAATCCAAAAATTTTTGCGTGTGGAGACATTGTTTCAAGGAAAACACCCAAATTGACACCAGTCGCCACTTTTGAAGGGAATTATGTAGCTAAGCGGATAACGGATGCAATAGGCGGCCCTATCAAATATCCAATTATACCCACGATCGTCTACGCTAGTCCTAAGCTTGCTGAAGTAGGGATTACAAAAAGTCACGCCTCTTCGTCAGATCAAGTGGTAGAGATGGATCTTACCAATTGGTTCACCTATCATCGCGTCAATGAACCAGTTGCTAAGGCTGAATTAACTTTCGACCAGCAAAATTATTTGATTGGTGCTGCAGTGATTAGCGAGCAAGCAGACGAATTGATTGATGATTTGACACTAGTCATCAATCAAAAATTGACTAAAAAAGAGTTGGATAGCTATATCATGGGGTATCCGACATTGGCAAGTGATCTCTCCTATTTATTGAAATAATCAGCATGATAACTAAAGCGCTTGTTGCTTTTTCCTTCTTGTGCTACACTTTAAAAAATGAATACCTGTTTCTGGGGATGTCGTAGACGACATGAGAGTAAGTTGTGAACTTAGACCCATTGAACCTGTCAGTTAATACTGGTGAAGGGAGAAACATAGCAGACGCTTGAAGCGGGTTACTATGTCGTGCCCATTTCAAGCGTTTTTTGTTATCCATATTAGAAGAAAGGAGGCGTCAAAATGAAGAAAAATCTTTATCCAGCAGTCAGTATGGCATTCATTTTAATTATTTGGCAGATTGTTGTCTTAGTTTGGAAAATACCCGCTTTTATTTTACCCGGACCTGCTGCTGTATTTTCTGCGTTAACAGCAGATGCACAAGTATTGCTTTCCCATTCTGTCACAACATTAAATGAAGCAGTGATTGGTTTGGCAATAGCTAGCGTTCTTTCTTTTATTACTGCTTTGGCAATGGATTATTGGAAGTTCTTAGAAATGTCTTTTTATCCATTACTAGTGATTTCTCAAATGTTGCCAATCATGGTTTTAGGGCCATTATTGACCCTATGGTTTGGTTTCGGTATGCTTCCAAAAGTGATTCTTGTTGTCTTGATAAGCTATTTTCCGATCGTAGTTTCTTTTTCGGATACATTGAGGAAAGTATCGAAGGAGCAAATCATCTTTTTGAAAACGATGGGGGCAGATACAGGGAAGATTTATCGAATATATAAAATACCAGCGGGTTTATCCGGATTCTTTTCCGGTTTAAAAGTAGCCGCTACTTATTGTGTCAGTGGAGCAGTCGTTGGAGAATGGCTAAGCGCTCAAGCAGGCTTAGGGTATTATATGATACGCGTAAAAAACAGCTACCAGATTGATAAAGTTTTTGCTGCGATCATTTGTGTCATTTTATTGAGTTTATTGCTGAATGGCGCTTGTTCATTATTGAAAAAAGGGTATTACCGTATGCTTTATACTTTTTAAGAGAAGGGGATCAAATGAAAAAATTATGGCTTTTATTACCGCTACTGTTGCTTTTATCCGCTTGTGGCACTGCAAAAGAAACAAGTAGCAAACAAGAAACGAAGGATTTGAAAAAAGTGACACTTGTTTTGGATTATGTACCAAATACTAATCATACTGGCATCTACGTAGCAAAAGAAAAAGGCTATTATAAAGAGGCTGGTTTAGATGTCCAAATCGTCGAACCAGGAGATAATTCGACAAGTATTGGTCTAGTAGGTGCGGACAAAGCACAATTTGGTATAAGTTATCAAGAAGATGTCACTTATGCGCACGCAGATGGAAAGAATATACCAGTCAAAGCAATTGCTACAGTGATCAAACATAATACTTCTGGATTCGCCACCCTATCAGACAGTAACATCCATTCACCAAAAGATTTTGAAGGAAAAACATATGCAGGTTGGCAAAGTCCAAGTGAAGAAGCTGTCTTAAAAGCTGTGATGGAAAAAGACGGCGGTGACTTTTCAAAACTGACAATGGTAGGAAGCAATGGAGAAGGGCCAGAAAGCTTAGGAAAATCCTCAGATATCCAATGGTACTTTGAAGGTTGGGATATGATCAAAGCAAAAGAAGCGGGTATTGAACTAAACTATATCCCATTGAAAGAATTAGATGAACGGTTAGATTACTATACTCCGGTAATTATTACGAATGATCAACTGATCAAAAATGATCCAGGATTGGTACAGTCTTTTATGGATGCCACGAAAAAAGGCTATCAGGAAGCTATTAAAGATCCAAACGACAGTGCTAAACTGTTGCAAAAATATGCAAAAGGAAACGAATGGACGTTTTTAGAAGAATCACAAGCATTCTTGTCAAAAAATTATACGGATGATCCTGAGAATTGGGGATTGATGGAAGAAAAAGTTTGGCGCAATTATACAGCTTTTATGCAGGAAAACGGATTGATCAAGCAAGATGTACCTTCGAAAGAACTATTCACTAATCAGTTTATAAAATAGGAGTGATAGATGTGTCAATCCAAATCAGCCACTTGAATGTAGTCATTGAAAACCTGAAAATATTAGAAGACATCCATTTCACTATCCCTAAAGATACTTTTACATCGATTGTCGCGCCAAGCGGAGCCGGTAAGTCAACATTGCTGAAAACTTTAACAGGAGTCCAGCCTATGACTTCTGGAACGATCAAAGTAAACGATCAAAAAGTAACTGGTCTCCATACAGCATTTAGTTATATGCCGCAAGAAGATATGTTACTTCCTTGGCTGAGCGTCTATCAAAACGTTACGTTATATCAAAAAATCAATCATCTAGCAATCAATGAAGAACAAATAAGGGATTATCTGGATATCTTTGGGTTAAACGGCTATGAACATTTTTTGCCGGAACAATTATCTGGCGGGATGAAGCAGCGAACGGCCTTGTTACGAACAATCATGAATCCTTCTTCTTACTTGCTTCTTGATGAACCATTTGGAGCGTTAGATGCTATGACCAGAGGGCAGATGCAAGACTGGATGCTGAAACTGCCTAAAAAAGCAAAGCGAACTACTTTGCTCGTGACACATGATATTGAAGAAGCAATTTATTTATCAGACAGGATCCTTGTGCTTTCCGCCCGTCCGGCACATGTGATTGCTGAGATTCAAGTGCCTGAAAAACGACGGTCACGTGAATGGCTACTGCAGCAATCAGAGTTGAAGCAAACGATTTATCAGTTATTGGCAGGTGAATGAGATGTTAAGTGATGCTCATTGTCATTTAGATGGGAGTCAGAGTTTAGCACTCCTTCAGCAGGAACACACGATTTTGACGATCATTAATTGTGATTCGCCAGAAGAATGGGAGAAAAACAGACGGCTTGCAACAAGCAAGAATCAAGTCTTAAGTTACGGTATCCACCCTTGGAAAGCGGATAGCTATACGTTTGCACATGTTGAGCTTTTTTTGAAGAAAGCAAGGATCATCGGTGAAATAGGGTTAGACAATATCTGGACGAATGTGCCACTATCTACACAAAAAAGGGTGTTTGAGCAACAGCTTGCTTTTGCAGCCATAAATAAGAAACCTGTTGTACTGCATACAAAAGGATGCGAAAAAGAGATCTTAAGCTATATCCAAGCTTACCCTAATCACTATTTGATTCATTGGTATTCTTCTTTGGACTATCAACAAGACTATATTGATTTAGGCTGTTATTTCAGCATTGGTCTTGATTTGAAAAAGAACCCAGCAGTCTGGCAACTAGCTAAAACAGTCCCAATCGACCACTTACTTATTGAAACGGATGGACTACATGCAGCAGAGTGGGCGTTAGGGGATAATTTTTCAGAAAAAGATTATGTCTCACTGCTTGAAGAACAGTTAAAGACAATCGCTGAAATCAAAGAGCTATCAGTTGAAGAAGTTAAGAAAAATACTTATCAAAACTTGGAACGTTTCATTAGATTAGGTAAATAAAAAAAGAGGTGTGACACAACTAGTGTCGCACCTCTTTTGGCTTTCTTTGTATAAAAGTAAACCGTTCGATTAATAAATGAATCTTAGTACCAACCGTTTGCTTCCCA
>NZ_KV833895.1:0-11591 GCF_001837725.1 Enterococcus sp. HMSC072F02 | reverse complement strand
AAATCAGCGCCCTGACCTGAGTATTAGAGAAATAAACGGAAAAATAGCTCCTCATATTTTTCCGTTTTTTGAGCTAATTCCGAAGGAGACTGCGATACGCCTTTTGTTGCAGTCCTTTTTTAGTCTATTGAGCAATGTTGGCTAGCATTTTTCTCAATCGTCCTTTCGATAATCCAACAGCCTTTGGAGCTGAGTAATCTGTTGCTGTAATTCCATTCCTTTTGTCGTATCCCGATTAAGTTTGCGTGGGAGCTGCTGCTCGATCACTTTTTTTACATTCGTTTGATCAGATTTTTTTGCAAATTGTTGTTCAATAGGCAAGAACGGATAATGTGTCACGATTTGGAAACCGTAAGAATTGCATAGTAATGAGTAGCCAGCAATCCCGGTTTTTTTTTGATAAGCTTTGGATAGACCTCCGTCAATAACAAATGCTTTTCCGTTTGCTTTGATCGGTGACTCTCCTTTTTTTACTTTTACTGGCGTGTGCCCATTGATGATTGCTGAACCTTCTTCTTTTGCATCGAATTCTGCCAAAATTTTTTCACTGAACCACTCTTCATCTCGCAAGTGATAATAGGTATTGCTTTTTTCGACGTGCGTATGAGGCTCTGTGAGAAAATAGCGCTCAAAAGTGGCCATTTTACTCTTGCCGAATAAAGGCGAAAATGGCCCGCTCCACGCATACCAAATCAAATCGGTCGCCAAATCTTCTTTTGCAGTCAAATCTTTTGCGCTTTCAGTTATCTGTTTTTCAAAAAATCCCAGTAGTTCTTTTCCGCGATAAGATTGGTCTAATTCAAATGCTAAGAGCTGCCCCTTTTCATCTACAGGTATACAGCCATGAAACAGTACATGTTGATTGTTCGTGAGATACATTCCCCCTTTTTCTATCAAAAACGTCATGTGTTTTTGCATTCTTAACGAGTGCTGGAATGAATACATCAAACTATCGATCACTTTTTGTTCCTCTTCCAAGAATTTTTTGGGATCATCTGGCTGGATCGTTTGAAAACAAGTCCCTTTCAACTCATAGAGCTGACCTTCTAAATCGATTGTTGATTCTTCATAGTTGATTTTTTCCAGCAATTTACGATCGTCCATTTTAAATTCAGGTCGTCGATCCAACAACTGATGTTCTGATTTGAATTGGAGGATAGAAAGCGCTTGATGGATCTTTTCTAATTCTTCTTGCTCTCTTTCAGATAGATTTTCCCTGTTTTTAGGGGTAAATACAGGATTCTTCTGGTAGGTTTGATGGGCAAAAGAAAATAATGGACGTAAATTTATTCCATATTCTTTCTCTAATTCAAATAAATAGTTGTAGCGTGCAGCAATCCGTAAAAGCGTCAATAAACATGCCTCAGAGCCGCAATACGCACCAATCCACAAAATATCATGATTCCCCCACTGGATATCTACAGAGGAAAAATCCATGATTCGATCCATTACTTTGGCTGCTTGAGTTCCCCGATCAAAAATATCACCCACGATATGCAAATGATCGATGACAGATTTTTGGATCGTCTGCGCAAGTTTTGTTAAAAATTTTTCTTCTTCCTTCATTAAGACAAGTTGTTCAATGATTTTTTTTACATAGTCTTTTTTCCCGTTGATACGATCATCGATATACAAGAGTTCCTCAATGATATAGCTATATTCTTTCGGCAATCCTTTTCGAACTTTTGATCGAGTGTATTTGACTGTCGTAAACCGTAAAAGATCAATCAAACGATGGATCAGCTGGGATTTATCTTGTTTTTTGTACCAATCAGTCGTCAATACATATTCTGGATAAGCCGTAAAAATAGTGAATTGGCTGATCTCCGTTTCCGTCATTTGTTCAGAGAAAAGGTCTTTGATCTTTTCTTTAAGATTTCCTGAACCGATACGCAGAATATGATCAAAAGCAGGAAATTCGCCATGTATATCGCTCAAAAATAACTCTGTTCCTTTTGGAAGCTGCAAAATTGCTTCGAGATTGATGATTTCCGTGATGACATCTTCCGTTGTAGGGAACTTCTCTGAAAGTAAATCTAAATAGCGGTCCATTAAAACGCCTCCAAAAATTGGTATACTCAACATTATAAAGTTGTTATGCGCTATTTTCAATGAATATATATCCAATATAATAAAAAAATAGAAATAGGTCTATACAAAAAAGAAGCTGGGAACAATAAATGTCCAGCTTCCTTCTATATTTTTCTATATTTTATGCTTTTTTTCGTTCATTTCTCATAATTGAAATCGATTGTTTCAATGAACTCCATAATCCGCCTTCGCTATACACGAGTACATTCGATTTGTACATGTTTGCAGACAAGATCATCAATAAGAATGTCACGGCTACAAGTACCAACAAGGAAATCAATGCTCCACCCATACCGACTGTCTCATTTGCCAAGCGAACCGGCATAATATAGGAAGATAAAAATGGAATATACGAAGTGATCCGAATAACGATATTATTTGGATCTGACGCACCTAATATCAACCCAAGCATGTATCCGCCTAAAGATAAATAAGTCACTGGCAAGATTGCTTTTGCTGTATCTTCTGCTTTGTTGACCAAAGAGCCACATAAAGCTGCCAAAACAGAAAAAATCAAAATGCCAAAGATCATAAATAGAAGAGAATACCACAAGAATGGTCCAATCAAGTTATCCAATGAGATACCGTCTAATATATTTTTGACCATTTCCATATCTTTGAATTGACTGTATCCTATACCAAAAATAATACCGTATAATGCCATTTGCGTTAATGCAACAAGTAAAACACCTGTTAGTTTTCCGTAAAAATGCTTTTGTGCAGTCGTACTGGACAGGATCACTTCCATGATCCGCGTGCCTTTTTCAGAAGCGATCTCTTGTGCAATGATCTGCGCATACGTCAAAATAATAATGAACAAGACAATCGTTGCTACATAACTTACGACATATTGGACTGTCGAGTTATCTTCTCCAACTGTCATTTTTCCTTTTGAATCAAAATTGACTTTTTGTCGAGTCAAACTTGCTTGTTGGCTCAAGCTAGCTACTTCTTCTGGTGAAATGCCTAATTGACTTGCTCGAAGCATCGATTGCAAGCCAGTCAGTTGTTGTATCAGTAGTTGTGTACTTTGTCCTAATGAATTTTCGCTATAAAGCATCCCATTTATCTTATCATTCTCAGTTGAGACTACTAAATACGCATCGATTTTTTCTTCCGAAAGCTCTTTTTGTGCTTTTTCTTCAGAATCAACTGCTTTGAACTCAAAATCATCTGTTTTGACTTGGCTCATTTGCTGACTGATTTGCTCATTATCAGCCAATACGCCGATTTTATTGACATCACTATTTTGTTGAGCAAAGTTTCCTGCTACATAAATGATACCCAGCATGATAAAAGGGACTAATATCATGATCAAGAAAGAAATCGACTTAACATTTTTTAAATAGACATCTTTGGTAATAATCCAAAACTTACGCATCGATTTCACCTGCTTTCAATTTGAAAATCTCTTCCAAAGTTGGCGGTTGCTGGTTAAACATAGGAATGTAGCCGAACTGAGTCGCACGAGTAAAGATTTCTTTCCCAGCTTCAGGATCTTCTAATGTGATCTCTAACGTATTATCCTCACGAAGGATCACTTTTTTCACGCCTTCGATTTCTTCTACTTCCTGTTGACTTAACCCAGATTCCAAGAATAACTTCGTACGGCCAAATGATTCACGGATCTCATGGACTTTTCCATTCAAAACCATTTTTCCGTTTCGCAGCATGATCAAATGATCACAGATTTTTTCTACATTATCCATATTATGGCTAGAAAAAATGACACATGAACCGTGTTTTTTCAATTCCAATATTCCATCTTTCAGTAATTCCGCGTTTACCGGATCTAACCCGCTAAATGGTTCATCCAAAATGATCAATTTAGGTTCATGGATCAATGTGGCGATAAGCTGGACTTTTTGCTGATTCCCTTTAGACAAAGATTTTACTTTATCCGTCTTTTTCCCTTTTACCTGAAATTTTTCCATCCAAAAATCGATTTTTGGTTCAATTTCTTTTCTTGATTTCCCTCTAAGTTCTGCAAAATAAAGCAGTTGGTCTTGAATCGTTACTTTTGGATAAAGTCCTCGTTCTTCTGGAAGATAGCCGATGATATCATAATCTTTCTCCCCAAGATGATGACCATTCCATAACACTTCTCCCTGGTCTTGTGTCAAAAAATCCAAGATCAAACGAAAAGTCGTTGTCTTCCCAGCACCGTTTTGACCAATCAGCCCCATGATTTTTCCGTCTGGGATTTGGAAAGAGACATGATCGACAGCTGTGTAGTTCCCAAAAGTTTTAACAAGATTCTTGACTTCTAACATTTCTTCACTCCTTCTTCAATAAATCCATATATCCTAAGACACCAGATGTAAGCGATTTATTATTTACCAACAAAACGTATACTCTCTTGTTGTTGTAATTAAAATGATAGGACACTTTACTTTCTTTGTAAAGTGCCCTTTTCTCATTCCTGATGTAATTTATCAAATACGTTTTGTGCGACATTTTTCGGTAGTCCGATTTCTTGTAATTCTTCTATCGTAGCTGCTGTGATATTTTTCAATGATTTGAACTCTTTAAGCAACATTTTTTTTCGTTTCGGTCCTAGCCCTTCAATTTCGTCTAATCGGGAAGCAAAACTGTTTTTACTACGCAGCTGCCGATGGAAAGTGATTGCGAATCGATGGACTTCATCTTGGACCCGCTGGAGCAGGAAAAACTCAGGTGAATTTCGTTCAAGTGGTACTACAGCCAAATCTGTACCGAATAGCAACTCATTTGTTTTATGTTTATCGTTTTTTGCCATACCAGCAATAGGAATATCGATTCCTAATTGATTTTCTAAGACATCTTTTGCTACATCGACTTGTCCTTTTCCTCCATCAATCAAGATCAAATCAGGTAAAGGCAACCCTTCACGAATCACTCGTGAATATCTGCGATAGATGACTTCTCTCATCGATGCATAATCATCCGGTCCGTTGACTGTTTTTATTTTATATTTCCGATATTCTTTTTTTGCTGGTTTTCCATCAATGAATACGACCATCGCAGCCACAGGATTCGTCCCCATGATATTAGAGTTATCAAATGATTCAATGCGTATTGGGGTCGGGATATTCATTGCGTTTCCTAAACGTTCCACTGCTCCGATCGTCCGTTCCTGCTTTCTAGCAATCAGATCAAATCGTTCATTCAAAGCAACTGAGGCATTCTTATTCGCCAATTCCACTAATTTTTTCTTTTCGCCTCGTTTCGGTTGTAGAACTTTCGTATCCAACAAAGCTTCTACACTTGGCTTGTCGATCGTATCAGGAATCAAGACTTCTTTAGGAATGAAATGTTCATTTTCCTGATAAAACTGACCAATATAAGTCAAAAAATCTTCTTCTGCTTCGTTATAGAAAGGAAACATTGAAACATCTCGTTCAATTAACTTTCCTTGTCTTACAAAAAACACTTGGACACACATCCAGCCTTTATCAATCGCATAACCAAATACATCTCGATCCAGTAAATCAGTATTTGTCATTTTTTGGCGAGTCATGATTGTTTCGATAGCACGGATCTGGTCTCGGTATTCTGCAGCTTTTTCAAATTCCATGTTTTCAGCAGCTTTTTCCATTTTTTGATGGATCTCTGACTCGATTTTTTCGTGTCCTCCGTTTAAAAAGTTTTTCACTTCATCAACGATTTTCGTATAGACTTTCGGATCTACGTCGAAATAATAAGGACACAGACATTGCCCCAAATGATAGTAAAGACAAGGCTCCTTCGTCTGACTAGGTTTGCATTTTCTCAGAGGAAATAATCGGTCGAGAATCTTCTTTGTCTCATTCGCCGCACCGACATCTGGATATGGTCCAAAATACAGTGCTTTGTCTTTTAGTACTTTGCGAGTAATCACCAAACGGGGATATTTTTCATTCGTTATCTTAAGGAAAGGATAGGTTTTATCATCCTTTAACATAATATTGTATTTAGGATCATTTTTCTTTATCAGATTGATTTCTAAGAGCAAAGCTTCTATATTCGATTCTGTAACGATGTATTCAAAGTCTTCAATTTCACTAACAAGCCGTTCCGTTTTCGTATTATGGCTGCCAGTAAAATATGAGCGGACGCGATTTTTCAATATTTTGGCTTTTCCGACATAAATGATCGTTCCATTTTTATCTTTCATCAAGTAACAGCCGGGCTGATCAGGAAGTAAAGCTAGTTTGTTTTTGATTCGTTCGTTCATCTGGTACTCCCCTTCATATTCAATTAAAGTTATTATAGCATGTCTGTCAAAAAAACAATCCAGCCTGACAACGTAATTATACTCAAAAAATGTTAATTTGAATAACCTTAACTCAACCGCAAAAAAACCGAGGACGGAACTGAATTCAGTCCCATCCTCAGCTTATTTTTGCTTTAAGCTTTTATAAATATTGATCGATCATTTGACGTAGTTGTTCTTTTGAATGAACACCAACAGCTTTTTCTACTACTTGACCATCTTTTTTCAACATTAATGTTGGAATACTCATGATTCCGAATTGTTGAGGAGTTTCTGGATTTTCATCCACATCCATTTTAGCAATTCTGAATTCTTCTTCATCATATTCTTGTTCCAATTGATCCAAAATCGGTGCCTGCATACGACATGGGCCACACCAAGTTGCCCAAAAATCAATTAATACAAGTCCTTTGTCTGTTTCTTCATTAAATGTCTTATCTGTAATTACTTGTGACATATTAAAGACCTCCATTTTTAAAATCTATGACCAGTATAGCATTTCTATCCTTGGATAGCGAACCATCTGCTTACCTTTAGTAAGTTTTACTTAAATTTAACAATTGTTGCACCATTTCCGCCTTGATTTGCCGGTGCAAACTCAAAGCTTTTGACGCTCCGATGGTTTTTAAGATAATCAGTAATTCCCTTGCGAAGTGCGCCTGTCCCCTTTCCGTGGACAATAGTCACTTGAGGATAACCTGCTAGGATGGCAGAATCCAAATACTGATCTACTTCACTTAGCGCTTCCTCATATCGTTTTCCTCGAAGGTCCAATTGATTCGGCACATGACTGCTAGATTCAGAGCGTACAGCATGGACAACTCGTTGTGTCGGCTCTTTTTGAGGAGCAACAGGCGTCAGTTCGTCTTCGGACACATTCATTTTTAGTATACCGATTTCTACTTGCCACTGATTCCCGTTTTTACGTAAAAGCGTCCCTCTTTGGCCGTAAGTCGTAACCAACACTTCGTCTCCCGGTTTTAATGTTTTTTGTTCTTTCGCCTTCTTCAATACTTTATTTTTCTTCAATGTTTCTTCTTGATGTAGATTTGCTAATTGGGTCTTTGCATCGATCAACTGATGCTCTTTCACATTTCCTTGCCCGATCTGCTGTTGCATTTTACGAATATCAGCAATGATTTTTTCTGCTTTTTTTTCCGCCTCTGACACGACTTCATTTGCTTTTTTCTTTGCTTTCTCTATTTCTTTTTCACGTTCTTCAAAGAAATAGCTGTAAGCTTCTTTCAAATCATGATGAAGTTCTTGTGCCTCAGAAACAAAATGACGCATTTTCAGATATTCGGTCTCTGCCATTTTCCGGCGATTCTCTAAATCTGTGATCATTTCATTTAAATCTTGGCTCTCATCATTCATCAACTGCTTTGCTTCATTAATAACATCTGTATCAAGACCTAATCGGCTGGAGATTTCAAACGCATTGCTCCGACCAGGCACACCGATCAGTAAACGATACGTTGGACTTAGTGTATCCACATCGAACTCCATACTAGCATTAATCGTATTTGCCCGATTGTATCCATAAACTTTCAATTCAGGATAGTGTGTTGTTGCCATCACATAAGCAGACTTTTTACCAAGATCATCTAAGATCGCGATTGCTAGAGCAGCACCTTCTTGCGGATCTGTTCCTGCACCAAGCTCGTCAAATAGTACCAGACTTTTTTCATTGACTTTTGATAAAATATCTACAGTGTTCGTCATATGAGAAGAAAAGGTCGATAGACTTTGCTCAATCGACTGTTCGTCTCCTATATCCGCAAATACTTCTTCAAAAATACCGATTTGGCTTTCTTCTCCTGCAGGAATCGGCAACCCTGCTTGCCCCATCAGCTGTAACAGACCTAAAGTCTTCAACGTGATCGTTTTCCCACCTGTATTAGGTCCTGTAATGACGATGGCTTGATAGTCTTTTCCAATTGCGATGTCATTAGGAACTACTTTTTCCTGATCGATCAGCGGATGTCTTGCTTGTTTCAAGACGACATGATTGTCTTCACTGATTCCCGGCACGATGGCTTTTAGTTCTTTACCAAATCGTGCTTTTGCATTCATCAGATCCATTTTACCAATCACATAAGCATTGTGGATGATTTCTTGACGATGTGGAACAAGTTCTGCAGAAAGTTCACTTAAAATACGTTGAATCTCATTTCGTTCAGCGATTTGATATTGACGCAAACGATTATTCAAATCCACCACTTGTTTTGGTTCAATAAATAAAGTCTGTCCTGAAGCACTTTGATCGTGGACTACACCGCCAAATACACCGCGGTATTCTTGTTTGACTGGGATAACGTAGCGGTCATTTCGCATGGTGATGATTGCATCGCTCAAATATTTTGCGTTCTTCCCGCGGACGATTCCGTCTAACTGTTCACGAACAGCTTGTTCACTGCGACGAATGTTCTGTCTTATGATTTTTAGCTCAGGAGAAGCATCGTCGGTCACGCGTCCGTCTTCATCGATTGCTTCCTTTAAACGGCGACTTAAAACAGGAATCGTGACTAGCTGATCTGCCCACATATACAAACGCGCAAATTCAATTTCACTGTCAGAAAGATCATCAATGAACCGATGCAATTCACTTGTCGTAGATAACACTCTGGAAACTTGTGCAAGCTCCACTCCATTCAAATCTGCCCCGATTTCGATCCGTTTCATATGAGGGCGGATATTTTCAAGTTTTGGTATAGGAATCCCGCCTCGCAGACGTTGTACTTTCAACCCATCCTCAGTTTCTTGAAGCCATTCTGTGATCGTTTGTTTCTCGCTCACTGGTACCAATTCTGCCAGTTCTTCTTTTCCTTGTGCAGTCACTACAAATTGTTTGACCATCTGTTTGACTTTTTCAAATTCCAATGTTTCAAGGATTCGGTTATTCATTTTATCACCTTATCTTTCACTATGAAAAGAGGGCTGTGCCGGACATACGTTGCGCAGCCTTCTTAAATAAACTACTGTGTACAAAAAACAAAACATTCTTGTAAAAGTTTTTCTAAAAAAATATTTTCTAGCCCTATTTTCCTTAATTCAAAATATTCGTTACCCAAAGCTCATACATCTTGTTGGTAAGAAAGGGCGTTCTCTCAACGATAAAACGAGCGAAACTATGCTCGCCGAATTGATTTTGGACCACATCTAATGGAACAAAGGCAAGTAACTGCAAAATCAAAAATATAGTAACGTAAGCCATGATTAGTGACAGGATACCTCCTGCAATCCAGTCTACCTGTCTCAAGATCGGCACATATGTCAATCCATGGACAAAGACCCCCACAAATCGGGTGATCAGCCAGCCAATCAGCAAAATGATCAGAAAAGCCGTTCCTGCATAAAAAGCTTCATCTAGGTGAAAGGCAAATACTTGATCAAAAAATGCTAACTTTGATGTCGGGGTGACAGCTGGGTATGGAATGTATAATTCCAAATGACTTGCTAATGGTTTGTAAAAATGCTGGGCAGCAATAAATGACAACACATATCCGATTGCGAATATGACTTGTAAAGCAAACCCGCGACGTGCTCCAGAAAAAAACGCAATTAGCAATAAAAATAAAATCAGCAAACTCAGCATGCTACGTTCCTTTCTCTTCTAACTTTTTTAAATTTTTCTTATTTTGATAAAAGGATCTTAATTAGAAGATTTTTGTTTGATTTGTCCTTTTCGTTTTTCATTTAAAATCTGCTGTGCTTCCACATGATTTTTAATAGTATAATCTGCTTGACCATTTTCTTTCAGTACTTCTCGAGCTTCATTCTCGATTGCTTCCATGCGTTTTACGCGATTTTCAAGCTCTGTAAATTTGATCATTTTTTTCTTTAATTCTGCTGTTTCTTCTTCTAGCTCCAAGATTCTTTCTTGTTTCTTCAATTGATCCGAAAGCGCATTGACAGCCATCAAGATCGCTGCTTGTTCATTATCCATTTGTGGTGATAATTGTTTCAATTCTGCTAACTGCTCATTGATCAGCTTCGTTACGATATCCATATGATGCTTGGTTTCCCGTCCGATAATAGTATATGTTTGGTTGGCAATCACTGCTTTGTAGCGTGTTTTTTCGTGCGCCATACGAATCATTTCCTCCTATTTGATGAAAGTTTTATTTAGTGTACCATGAAGTTGGTTCTTTCACCGTTCTCCACAAATATTTTTCACATACTTAACTATTATATGATAAACTTTAAAAAAATGCTATGTCTCGCAACCTCTTAGAAAACGAAAAGTCAGGAGTTGCGGTATAGATTTATGTATAAAAACGAGGAGAATTTTATGAGCAACGTCATTATCAAAGCAACGAACGACCAACTTAGTCAAATGAAAGCACACTATCGCTCTTATTTGTTAAATAAACAGATTCCTTATACTATCTTTGCTGCTAAAAAAGACGGGACGACCATCACTGCTTACACATCAGGAAAAGTGATGTTCCAAGGGGCAAACGCAGAAACGGAAGCTCAGCGCTGGGGACAGGCACAGGATAAGCAGGCCAAACCAGCAAGAACGGTCTCTTCTTTGCCAAAAAATATCAGTCAATTATCCGTTTTAGGTAGCGATGAAGTCGGAAATGGCAGCTATTTCGGTCCACTAACAGTATGTGCTGCTTATGTGAAACGTGATCAGCTTGCAGAATTACGTAAACTTGGTGTTCGAGATTCAAAAGAGTTAAAAGATAGCCAAATCATCCAACTTGCTGATGTCTTAAAAGAAACTATCCCTTACAAACTACTTGTCTTGCCCCCAGAAAAATACAATGAGATCCAGCCAAAATACAATGCTGTTCGGATGAAAGTCGCTTTGCATAATCAAGCAATCCATTTGCTGCTAAAAAAGATCGCACCAGAAAAACCAGAAGCGATTTTGATTGATCAGTTTACGCCAGAAGCAAATTTTAAAAAATATGCGCGTTTAGAAAAAAATCACTTGCAAGAAAAACTGTACTTCGTTACTAAAGGAGAACAATATCATTTAGCTGTTGCTGCTGCTTCTATCATCAGTCGTGCCAGCTTTTTAGAAGAGTTAGACAAAGCATCAGCTGAAGCTGGAATCACCCTTCCCTCAGGAGCTGGAACGAAATCTGATCAAATAGCGGCAAAACTATTAGAAAAAGGCGGCATGCCTATGCTTGAAAAATATGCCAAACTTCACTTTGCCAATACAGAAAAAGCGTTGAAGCTAATAAAAAAATAAAAAAACTGTGACATAAGTCGTGTCACAGTCCCTTATTCCGAATAAACGGTGTTCAAT
>NZ_KV833894.1:0-512 GCF_001837725.1 Enterococcus sp. HMSC072F02 | reverse complement strand
TTTCCCCGTTTTTCCTGATGGCCATTGGGTTTTCTTTTACCTTTCATCGGTAGTGTGTCAATATCAAATATTCCTTTAGAAAATAAACGATAAAGTGTTCTCATACCGCATGAAACAGGCCTTTCTTTTCGCCCGATAATGACGTCAGGCGTCCAACCAAGAGTGACTTTCTCTTTAATGTAATCTACTTCATGAGCAGGTAATTGAATGACTTTTCTACCACATTTTTTCTTATTTTCTTTATACTGGTGCCAATAATCAAGAGCAGTCTTGCCTTGCTTGAACTTATTGACTACATTATAAATAGTTTGTATAGCACGTCCCATTCGGTTAGCGATTTCAACCGGCTTATTATGTTGAAGATAATATGATTCTATCATTGTCAGTTCGTCTATGGTAAGATGTTTGTAGGTCATTTATGGTTACACTCCTTTGTTTTCTTTCGTCGGAAATACAATTTGAGTGTACCATAAATGCCTTTTTATTTTTCTAACTTAATTTTACAATTCGCG
>NZ_KV833893.1:0-1606 GCF_001837725.1 Enterococcus sp. HMSC072F02 | reverse complement strand
TGGGACATCAAGCCTGAATATACTGAAAAAGGCTTGAATGATTCTGTGAGCTTAACTGAGCCTGAGACTATTTTAGGGCTTAAGAACTTCGCAGAAGGTTTACAATCAAGTGGAGTCAACGTGGCAGTTGAATATGCTAAAGCCATAGACACCGATAAATATACCAAGCATGGGGCAATCTATTTGGGCGGTTGTGCATGGTTGGCTTGGGAAACTCTAACGTTCCAGAAAACAGAGGGATATGCAAAAGGCAGTTATATTCGGTTGGGAGCAGATGGCAATGCCTCGTTTACTTACAGCGACGTTCCGAATATTTTTGGTGGGTATCTTTGGCTAGGGGGAGTATGTCAGCCTGACTATACGGATGGTGGATTTGGCTCTTACCACATAACTGTCGAAAATAATTTTGATGACGCACGTAAGCCGATTGTGCGAGTCATCGATTCACCAAGCACGCCAGTTAAAAAATTAGCTGTGCGAGGATTTGCTTTGGTTTTTGCGCCAGCACCAACAGAAAATAGTCAAGTGAAGGAGTGAAATAAATGAAAAACATTTGGAAATACGGACGTACTGGTGGAGAGTACGCAGGAAAAGTATTGGACGACATGCTTGTATCCGTTCCTTACACGGATCAGCCACCGCTTGAAGGGATTCGTGCTGATGGCGAACCGCTAACGATTGCTGATCAGATGTTTGATCCTAAACTGAACCAATGGATTGTGTTAGCGAACGCGTTAGATCACAACGATTTAAACAATCTCAAAGCGATGTACGAGGCTCTGGAACATGAAAACGACAACCTAAAACAGCTAAATGCCGAGCTCATGCTAAACGATGTAGCAATTAAACAGGAAAATACTACATTGAAAGAAAAAGCGGATAGTTTAGCACAAATCAATTCAAAAATGATGCTTGCTTCGTTACAAAATAGCAAAAGCATTTCAGAAATTAAAGAGCAACTAAATCCAGCTTCAAAGGGAGGTGAGTAGTATGTTTAGTTTTAGCGATGTGAAAATGATGTATGATTGGGGCTGTTTTACTGACGATCAAGTTCGTCTATTCGTTCCACTATGCATTACAGACGAAGAAGCAGATAAAATTATTAGCAAAGAAGAGAGCGCATCTTAAGTGATGTGCTTTTTATTTTGATTTAAGGAGTTGCAATATGATTAATTTAGGGGAATGGGGAGCGATAGCAGGATCAATAACTGCTATCGTTTCTTTGATTTTATTAGTAATTAGACCGATTGCTGCATCATTTACAAAAATTACGAAAACACTATCACAAGTGAGTTACAACTTGGAACTATTAACAAAAGATTTAGAATCGAGCAAATCAGATCGATTGATGATTCATGAAGAACTGAAAAAACACGACGAAAGATTAGATAAGCATGCAGAAAAATTAGTGGCGCATACGCAACAAATCAAAACTTTATTTAGAGAAAGATCTAGGTAAAAAAGAAAGGAGTTAAGAAGAAATGATTTTACCAGATAAGTATTATCAAATCATTAAATGGACGGTTTTAACAGTATTACCAGCTGCATCTGCTTTAGTAGCCATGTTAGGAAAAGCATATGGATGGAATGGAACAGATATGACAGT
>NZ_KV833892.1:0-2448 GCF_001837725.1 Enterococcus sp. HMSC072F02 | reverse complement strand
AAAATTTGTCAAAAAAACTGTTGCCATTCCACGTCAGCTTCTTACAAAACCATTGTGGAAGGCATTGATCTAAGCTGTTGATCGTATCGAAAAAACTTTGGTTGTCCTTGTGTTTAAAGTGATAGAGGAGGAGCTAGCAAGTCTCGTAAGCCCTGGTTAATTGCTCATCGTAACTCAAAAGCTCATCGACCATCGCTTTTTGCGTCATTGGTCTGCGAAAGGATCGATCATATTGATAATCAGAACTATCCAGATCATAGGCATGCGTAAGGAGTAATTTCCAGAATCGCTTCAATCGTCAATACTTTGTCGGTTCCGTTTTTTGAAACCTGTTCATTGTTTTGATTCGCAACTGATTTAACGTACGAGTGATTTGTTGGACAATGTGAAAGCGATCGGTCACGATTTTGGCGTTTGGGAAGACCGCTTTTACAAGTTCAAAATAAGGGGCATTCATATCCATCACGACGTATTTTACGTTCGCTCGTGCTTTTCGAGTGAAATTAAGGAAATATGGTTTTAAGAAAGTAAGGCGACGATTCTCCAATACACCGATTAATTGCTGGGTCTGCCCATTCATAAAAACAAAACTCATTTTTTCCACTGCAGGACTTCATCGATTTGTACTCATCAAAACAAAGGACCGAAGGTAACGTATCAAAACGAGGATGATACGTTTTTAAACAGGTGCGCAGGACACGCAAAACGATTACGTCTGATACAAAACAGCGATTGGCAATTTCTTTTTTTATTGTATTCTTCGCTAGTTCCAAGGCAATTTGTACCTTTAATTCCTTTGAGAGATAGCAGTTTTCATCTACCAAATTGGTCTGAGCGTTGAATGTCGACTGACATTCTTTACAGTAAAAGCGCGTACGTACCAAGCGTAATTCTGTTTTGGTTGCTCGGTAAGGCAAAAGTTGGACTTTTGTTTTATGTGAGCCATTTTTGATGATTTGTCCTTCATTTTTGATGCCACATTTACGGCAATGGCTTAGTATATAGCTAAGTTTATCATGGATAAGATTGGTGCGAAAACCATCTTCTTCTACTGTCTCTAACCATTCTTCTTCGAAGAATAAATTTTCATCTGTTAAACCTAACAATTTTCTAGTACAATGATACATGGAGATATCCTTTCTTGGTATGGTTTTGTTTTAGACGACTAAATTCCACCAGTTAGGCTATCTCTTTTTCTATCTTTTTTTACAAAAAAAGTGTCAGTAGAAAATCTGTAGATTTTCCACCAACACTAAATATTGTAGAATCAAAAATCAGAACTACATTCAGTAGTTCTGATTTTTGGTTCTCTTATTGTATGCCTAGTATTTAAGACTCTGATTCAAATTTTGAAAAAGGAAAATTACTATTATAATTAAAAGCGTCACTTTTGTATATTACAAATACTAACTATTACCTATAAGTGTCTCACTATTTTTTGGCAAGCGCACATAGTTCAATAATAGTGAGCTCAAAACAACAGTAATTGAGCTAAGTGCCATTGCAAGACCAGCTAACTCTGGAGATAGTGTAAATCCAAGTGCTGAGAATATACCCGCTGCGACTGGAATACCTATCACGTTATATATGAAAGCCCAAAATAAGTTAATCAAAATCCGACTATATGTTTTTCGTGCTAATACTAAAGAAGTTACAACATCCATCAAATCATTTTTGACTAGTACAATACCTCCAGATTCAATTGCAATATCACTCCCCGATCCCATAGCAATACCTACTGTTGCCGTGGATAATGCAGGGGCATCATTGATTCCATCACCTACAAAGGCGACTGCTCCTTTTTCTTGCAACTTTCTAATATGTTGTGCTTTGTCCCCAGGCATAACATCTGCTATGACCTCGTCAATCCCAATATCATCTGCTATGGCTTGTGCGACCAAACGATTGTCCCCAGTTAACATCACAGTGTGAAATCCTGATTTTTGCATTGCCCTGATAGCAGCTTTAGAGCTGGACTTAGGTGCATCTTGAATCCCAATTAAAGCAATTATTTGACCATCGTAACCAACTAATACCACAGTTTTCGCCTGCGCCTGTAAAAATGTCATTTTAATCTTAAGATCATCTGTCATGTTAAAGTCATCGGATAAACGATCATTACCAATAAAAGCCTGCTTACCATCAATCAAAGCTTGTACCCCTTTACCAGAAATAGCAGTGAAATTTTTAGCTACGGCAGGAGTAATTTTCTTGTCCTTTGCTTCATTAATTACTGCTAAAGCTAATGGGTGTTCTGATGAATCCTCAAGTCCAGCAGCGATTCGCAGAATCTCGTTCTCACTAATTCTTCCGATAGAGATAATATCGGTCACTTGTGGTTTGCCAACAGTAATTGTTCCAGTCTTATCCATGACGACGGTTTTTATATCGTGGGTCGCTTCAAGAACCTCAGCATTTTTGGTTCTGTTGCAAAGTTTTCCAAAAAAT
>NZ_KV833891.1:0-46174 GCF_001837725.1 Enterococcus sp. HMSC072F02 | reverse complement strand
TAGTTGTCTAGCTTAATTTTACAATCGGCGTTTTTATTAAGTTAAAGAACGGATTCAATTGCAGTGGTCATTTTCAATGGAGAAGTTTGTGGTGCAAATCGTTCAATTACTTTTCCATTTCGATCAATCAAAAATTTAGTGAAATTCCATTTTATGGCTTTAGTGACAGTACCAGGAGCTTCATTTTTAAGATAAGTAAAAAGAGGATCTGTATTTTCTCCATTTACATCAATCAATTGATGCATAGGGAAGGTAACGCCATAAGTGGCTTTACAAGCTTCTGCTGCTTCAGTCGCTGAAGCTAGTTCTTGTTTAAATTGATTCGAAGGAAAGCCTAATATAACCAAACCTTGTGACTGATAAGCTTGATAAAGTTCTTCTAATTGCTCGAATTGCGGTGCTAGGCCGCATTTTGTTGCAGTATTGACGATGATTATTGGTTTGCCGGCATATTTTTCCAATGAATAAACTGTGCCGTCTTCTAAAGCAACTTCAAAAGTATAGATAGACATAAATTTTTCTCCTTTCTATTATATGATAAAAAGAGTGCTAAACTGAAAACTAGCTATTTGTTTTCTCGTTTAGTACTCTTTTCAGACAATAAATAGTTAATAAAACGACTACGAAGATAAGATAGCTTTATTGCTTCTCACCTTTACGTTCTTTTAGAAACTATGCTTCTACTTCAGACCATTCATCGCGTTTTGCTAAAAATTCACGAGCTAAGGCTTGCGCACCTTCTAATGTATGGCTAGCAGCCCAGCCGCATTGTGTTTCATTGCTTGCTGGTACTTCAGTAGCTTCAAGGGCATCTTTCATCGTTGCTTCCAGAACATCTAAAATATCTTCGTAACTTTCATGATTCAACACAGTCAAGTAAAAGCCTGTTTGGCATCCCATTGGTGACCAGTCTACGATATAATCCGCATGATTACGGATTAGTTCAGCAGTCAAGTGTTCCAATGAATGCAGACTTGGCATATCCATGTGTTCTTTATTTGGTTGTTTAAAGCGGACGTCGTATTTAATGATGACATCGCCATGTGCACCTGTTTTTCGATCGGCTACACGTACATAAGGTGCTTTGACTTTTGTATGGTCAAGATTAAAACTTTCGACATTCATTCTCATTTGTAAGACTCCTATCTATTTGTTCATTTGTTTTGATGTTTTCCACTAAAGAATTATTTAGTGAAATTTACAAAAACGTCTTTCTACTTGATTCTAACACTTATCGTTTCCAAGGTGTAGCAATCTGAAATATTTTTTAGATTTTTCTGCTAAACCATTTATGTGGACTTTCTAGTTCTTGATTGTGTCAAATGCCTGAGCTAAATCGTTTATGAGATCCTGACCATACTCAATTCCTACAGAAAGACGAATTAATCCGTCCTTTATGCCAGCCTCTTCACGTTTTTCTTTTGGAATAGACGCATGAGTCATGACAGAGGGAACTTCTACTAAACTTTCTACGCCACCTAAACTTTCTGCTAGAGTAAATAGTTGGAGAGATTCAATAAAAGGAATAGCAGTTGCTTCATTTTTTAAAGTAAAAGAAACCATTCCGCTAAAGCCGCTCATTTGTTGCTTAGCAATTCCATAAAGTTCATGGTCGGGTAATCCTGGATAGTAGACTTTTTCTACTGCTGGATGAGAAAAGAGAAAATCAGCTACTGCAAAAGCATTTTTTTGATGTTCCTCCATACGAACACTTAGAGTCTTGATTCCACGCTGAAGTAACCAGCTATCTTGAGGACCAAGAACGGCACCGATAGCATTTTGATAAAATCCAATCTGCTCAGCCAGCTCTTTATGTCTAGTAGTCACTAAACCAGCTACTACATCGCTGTGTCCGCCTAGATATTTGGTGCCGCTGTGGACAACGATATCAGAACCAAGATCTAATGGTTTTTGAAAATAAGGAGTAGCAAATGTATTGTCAGCAATAACTATCAATCCATGTCGATGAGCCAGAGTGGCACTTTTTTCTAAATCAGTAATCTTTAGAAGCGGATTGCTAGGTGTTTCAAGATAAAGTGCTTTTGTATTGGGGTGGATGGATTGTTCTATTTTATCAAGATTGCTCGTATCTATGATCGTGTACTCGAGACCATTTTTAGTAAGAACCTTGTCAAATAGACGGAATGTTCCCCCATAGACATCATCTCCTAATAAGATATGATCGCCAGCTTCAAAAAGAGAAAAAACGGCATGAATCCCAGAAAGTCCAGAGGAAAAAGCGAATCCTCGAACACCCCCTTCCAAATCAGCAATCAGTTCTTCCAGTGCAAAACGAGTAGGATTACCAGATCTTGAATATTCATATTGCTTAGGATGTCCGACTCCATCTTGTCGATAAGTGGATGTTTGATAAATAGGTACACTGACAGCTCCTGTTGTGGGATCTTCACTGATGCCTCCGTGGATCAATTTTGTTTGAATATGCATGTTTCTTTCCTCCTATAAGTAAATGTTTTTTGATAAATAGCGGTCTGCTGCGTCTGGAAAAATCGTAACGACACGATGACCAGGTGGTAAACGACGAATTTCTCTTAATGCTGCTGCAAAAGCCGCACCACTCGAACTTCCAACTAATAGTCCTTGTTCTCGTGCTAATTGCCTAGTATAGTTAAACCCTTCTCCATCAGAGATTGTTTCGATCTGATTGATTGAAAGGGGAGAAAGAAACGGCGGAATGAATTCTACACCGATACCCTCAATTTCATGAGGGGCTGGATCTCCGCCATTTAACACAGAGCCCTCTGGTTCTACACCGATTATTCGAATATCGGGATATTTTTCTTTCAAAAAGGTAGAAGTTCCAGCAAAGGTTCCACCGCTACCGATCCCCGCCACAAAACTATGAATATCTTCTTTGATTTCATGAAAGATTTCCGGTCCTAACGTATAATAGTAAGCAGCGGGATTATCTTTATTTTCAAATTGAAGAGGCAGATAGCTATTCGATATCTCTTCTGCAAGTTTTTTACTTTTGCTGATGGCACCGACGATTCCTTTCTCACTAGGAGAATGGATGATCTTTGCTCCCAATGCTTTCATCAATTGTTGTTTTTCCAAGCTGAACTTCTCTGGAACAACAAAAATCGTTCTTAACTGATGCGTGAGTGCGGCCAGAGCAATCCCAATCCCTGTGTTTCCGGCAGTCGGTTCGATGATCGTCGTTTTTTCATTGATTTTTCCTTGGGCAAGTCCTTCTTTGATCAAATAACTACCCAATCGATCTTTGATACTTCCTCCTGGATTTAAATATTCCAGTTTTGCATAAATAGCAGAACCTTTAGGCATAGAATAGTGCTGATTGTCAAAGCGATAAAGCGGTGTGGAACCAATAGCTTCTGTAATTGTCGAGATAATCATATGGACCTCCTAAAAAAGATAATAAAAAAAGGAGCTGACTATTAAATCAGCTCCTTGAAAGACATAGAGAAAAATTGAGTAGACAAAAGGTAAATTACCTGGTACTCATTCTATGAAGGGCAATTAATAGACATGACAAATAGTATGCTGCTTTTACGCACCATACAACAGCAACGATTCAATTGTTTTTGGTTGCTGACTGTCATGTGTATCCCTCCAATTAAAATTTTTATTAACGATAGCATGAAAAAAAATAAAAGTCAAAGGCTTGAAAGAAAAAAATTTCGATAGTATCGTTTACCCGTGTTTATTTTTTTTTGACAAATAGGCATGAAACCTTAAAAGATAGAGAATACTCTAGTTTTCTGTCCGGTTGTCTGATACAATAAAGTTGATTATGATAAAGAAAAGAAGGAGCAAAAATAATGATCTCAGCAAGTGATTTAAGAGCCGGTATGACGTTCGTTCAAGACGGTAAATTGATTAAAGTTCTGGATGCAAGCCACCATAAACCTGGTAAAGGAAATACAGTTATGCGTATGAAACTGAAAGATGTCCGTTCAGGCGCAACATACGACACAACTTTCAGACCAGAAGAAAAATTTGAAAAAGCACATATCGACACAAAACCTGTGCAATATTTGTACACGATGGACGATACAGCTTTCTTCATGGATTTGGAAACATATGAACAATATGAAATTCCTGTAGAAACAGTAGAAGAAGAAATGAAATATATCCTAGAAAACATGGAAGTAAAAATCCAATTCTTCGGTAGCGAAGTTATTGGTGTTCAATTACCGACAACTGTCGTGTTGCGTGTCGTGGAAACACAACCTTCAATCAAAGGTGCAACAGTTACTGGTTCAGGTAAACCAGCGACAATGGAAACTGGCTTAGTGGTCAATGTTCCTGACTTCATCGAAACAGATGAATTATTGGAAATCAATACAGCAGAAGGTTCTTATGTAAAACGTGCGTCAAAATAATAAGCTAACGAATTGATAAGAAGTTGAAAAACATAGTTTGACCTCTTGAAAAGTGGATCATCCGATCTGCCTTTCAAGAGGTTTTTTGTAGAATCAGCCGATTGAAAAATAAAAAAGTATTTGTTTTATTTACACTTTGAAATACAATTTAATTGAAAGACGTGATCTGTCGAATATTTTGAAAGAGAGGAATCTTTATGGGATTCATCCTATTACTGTTTTTTTATCTTTTGATTTTTTTGTTATGGGTAATAATTGTAACGCTTGCATTCCCAGAAGTAGCTTTGTACATAATTGTTGTTTTGTTTTCGATGTTCCTTCAGAATGAAATAGGTGGGCGATATATTGAATTATTAGAATTTTTTCAGCCTATCATCCATTATTTTCAACGATTTACAGAAGCGCATCTATCTGTAAAATTATTTATTCTTTTAAGCATTCCACTGAGTTACCTGCTGTTGTCTAGTCTATTACAATTTTATGGTATTTATCCATTGCAGATCATAGGATCATGTATGACGATAGTTACTGTTTTTTATTTATTAAATGTTATTTTTCAATTAGCTTTGATTTGGAATATTTTGCTGACAGTTCCGATCTCTCTCGTAGCAATTGGTATCCGTTTAGTTGTTTATCATTCTTTGAATAAGTATTTTCGTAAGTGTACGTATTTATTCACTTTTTTACTCAAAGAAAAAAATGAAAAGAAAGATACTTCTGAGCATACGCAACAATCATCTAATCAAAATAAGAACAACAAAAAAACTTCTTTAGTAATCAACGAGCCTTTTGAACTGGAAGCTTATTTTAGGCTAATCTTAGGTGTAGATGAACAGGCAACAAAAGAAGAGATCAAACATGCCTATCGACAAAAAGTCATGAAGTATCATCCAGATAAATCCGTAGAAGAAAATGCGAAAGAAAAGTACGAAGAGATTATCGAAGCCTATAAATATTTGAAATAGTTTCAAATTGCCATGTTTCCTTTTATTTTCCTACTGCTTGTATAATCAAGATAGCGTTTTCTTTCTCTTTATATTAAAATAATATTATAATTAAATTAGTTTAAAAAGAGAAAACGGAGGCTGAATAATGGAGAAGCATACGACGAAAGAGACACAGAAAGAAAATAACAACGTAAAAAAACAATTAAACTTTGCGGATAATCATGAATTTATGTTAGCTAGCCAGAATTGTGTTGCTCCCTTTAACCATTTAGAGATTATTCAAGAAGGAAAAGTTATATGGAACCAGAAAGCTTATGCATTTTTAGAAGAGGAATGTCCAAACTGTGCGAATCCAAGTCTTTGGGAAAATGCGCGATGTAACCATCAAACGGGTCTCTTTCGTGTCACTGAGCAAATCTTTCAGTTACGGGGATTTGATATGGCCAACCTCACACTGGTTCTTACCCCAAACAATAAATGGATTGTCTTTGATACATTGATGAGTATCGAATGTTCAAGAGCAGCGATTGAGTTTGCGGATCGCTGGTTTAATGAAAACGGGTATCCAGAAGTGGAGGGGAATCTTGCAGGAATCATTATCAGTCATTCCCATGTCGATCATTTTGGTGGCATACGCGGTTTGTTTAAAGACTTCAAAGTAGATCCTTCTGTTCCGATTTATGTACCTGAAGGATTTACGGAAGCTGCTATTTCTGAGAACCTTATGGTAGGGAAGGCCATGGGAAGAAGAGCAGTCTTTCAATATGGCTCTTCCTTAGAAAAAAGTCCATTTGGTTCCTTATCTGTTGGGATTGGACAAGGACAATCTACAGGCACAATCAGTTTTGAGCTTCCTACTTGTGAGATCACTGAAAATAAAATAATCGCTATCGATGGATTAGATCTGGATTTCCAATTGACCCCTGGCACAGAAGCCCCTGCCGAAATGAATACGTATATTCCAACATATCAAGCGCTTTGGATGGCAGAAAACTGCACTTGTACGATGCATAATCTTTATACTCTGCGAGGGGCACAGATACGAGATGGAAAAAGCTGGTCGAGATACCTTATCGAGGCACAACGGCGCTATGGACCAAAAGCAAAAGTATTGTTCCATGCGCATACTTGGCCGCGGTATGCCACTGAGGAGGAACCAGCTGCTATTAACAGGTATTTACTAGACCAAGCACGGTTATATAAAGGAATTCATGATGAATCACTTAAAGCTGTCAATGCCGGGTATACCATAAACGAATTAGCAGAACAAGTCGCTTTGCCAGAAGAGCTGACAAACCAGTGGTATCTAAGACCATATTACGGAACGATTGCTCATAATAGCAAGGCGGTTTATCAAAAGTATATCGGTTGGTATGATTCAAATCCGGTGAATTTGAATCCGCTTCCTCCTGAACGGGAAGCGAAACAAACGGTAAAGTACATGGGTGGAGCAGAAGCTATCTTAGAAAAAGCGCATGAAGATTATGAAAAAGGAAATTATCAATGGGTGGCAAAAGTTACGAATTTGGTCATTTACGCAGATCCTGAAAATAAAGAAGCAAGAGCGCTTTGCCGGCGGTCGTTGACACAACTAGGGTATCAAACGGAATCTGGGGCTTGGCGAAATGAGTACTTGACTGGAGCACTGGAATTAAAGGAAGATGTGGACTTGTTTTCAATTGAATCGGCTGATTCGTCAGAGCTATCGGCACAGATGAATGGAGAAATGTTGCTGGATTATTTAAGCATCCATACTATTTCGACCAAAAAACAACAGACGGGCATGGTAAAGTTCACAGATGACTGGCAACTTTCAAATGGTCAAATCCATTCATTGCCAACGACTTATTTCATCGATTACTGGCAAGGAATTTTGACTTATTATCCTATTTCTTCAGACAAAGAGGAGGCCGCGCTTATTTATGAAGGAAAAAGAGTAGCATTCCTCCAGCAAATGCTTGATTCCTCAGGTGAACCACGAAGCTGGTCCATGCTTTTTAAAGCAGATACAAACAACTATTTCAATATCATGGAACCGTGAAAATAGTTGAAATAACTCAAAAATTTAAGATGTCCGAACGATATGGAAGAAAGAAGGGTTTATCATCGCTAAACAGCGATAAACCTCTGCTAATACGCAGGAATATTCTTCTAATAGTTCGGATATTTTATTTTTTGTCCCCTTTTTTATTTTTGTTTTAAAAAAATATTTCGAAATATACTAGACAATTCAGAAAATTTTGTATAATATTATTCCAATAAAATTCAAATCTTTATCAAATGAAATTCCAATAAAAACGGAAAAAATGTGAAAAGAGGAATGAAAAAATGACAGAATTGATAATTGGCGGAGTCACAGCAAGCACATTAGCAGAAAAGTATAAGACACCTCTGTATGTGTATGACGAAGAAAAGATGAGACAAACGATGCTGTCATTCAAGCGAGGCTTTGTATCGAAGCATTTTGATACAAAAGTTCTTTACGCCTCTAAAGCATTCCAAACGATTGAGATGCTACGTTTAGTCCATGAATATGGATTTGGGCTGGATGTTGTCAGCGGTGGGGAAATCTATACCGCTTTGCAAGCTGATTTTCCTAGAGATGCTATTTATTTCCATGGTAATAACAAGACCCCAGAAGAACTGAGCTATGCACTTGAAAATGAGTTGTTGCATGTTGTTGCCGATAACTTGATGGAAGTCGAGTTATTAGAAGAATTAAGCCAACGCTATTCTAAAAAAGTCGATGTCATGCTTCGGTTGAATGTCGGTGTAGAAGCCCATACTCATGAATATATAGTCACTGCACATATTGATTCAAAATTCGGCATGAGCTATGAAAGTAAAGAGTGTCAGCAAGCTCTCCAATTGATAAAAGAAAGCAGTTATCTAGAGTTAGAAGGTTTTCATGCCCATATTGGGTCACAAATTTTTGATGTTACTGCTTGGCTAGCTGAAATCGACAAATTGACGAGTTACTTAATCGATTTTGACCAACCACTTTCCTTGAATCTCGGGGGAGGATTCGGGATTCGTTATACACAAAATGATCAGCCAATCCCAATCGAAGAGGCACTAAAAAAGCTGATTGAATATACGGAAGAATCTTTGGACAAACGAAAACTGACGATTCGTCAACTACTGATCGAACCAGGAAGAAGTATTGTTGGGGAAGCTGGTACAACACTATACACGATTGGCTTCATCAAAAAGACACCACATAAAAAATATTACTTTGTAGATGGCGGGATGACAGATAATATCCGCCCAGCTCTGTATCAGGCAGCATACGATTGTGATTTAGCAGAAAAACTGTCGGAAGAAAAAACAGAAAAAGTGACGATTGCAGGGAAAATGTGTGAATCAGGTGATGTGGTAATCAAAGAAACTTATTTGCCGAAAGCAAAATCGGGTGATCTTTTAGCTGTTTATTCCACGGGGGCTTACGGATATTCGATGAGCAGCAACTACAATCGAGCGACACGACCAGCAGTTGTTTTTGTCAATAATGGTCAATCGAGACTGGTTGTTCGCAGACAAGTATTTTCTGATCTACTAAGGGGGGAAGTTTCTTATGATCCTTCATAAATATAATGGCTGTGGAAATGATTTTATCTTATTAGATTACACAGAGGATACGGATTATAGTCAATTAGCTGCTTCTTTATGTGCAAAAGAAAAATATGACACAGACGGATTGATCGCCGTAAAAACCGATCCGTTGGAAATGATCTATTACAACAAAGATGGTAGCCGTGCCCCTATGTGCGGAAATGGTATTCGCTGTTTTGCTCGATATGTGAATGATCAAAATAGGATGGATGAACAGGAATTCGACGTAGAGACGTTAGCAGGCACAAGAAAAATTACGGTGTTGGCTCCCTCACCTTTTTATTGCAGCGTAGATATGGGAGTGCCAGATGATTCTCCAGAAAAAATCAAAGCTGCGCAATCTTATCCAATAAAAAACCAGGAAATAGAGATTGGTGGCGAAAAAGTAACGATCACTAGTTTATTTTTAGGGACGATCCATACCGTTGTTTTTGTTGAAAATTCGCGTGAGGAAGTCTGGAAAAAAAGAGGCGAACTGATCTGTCATCATCCTTTATTCAAAGAAAAAACCAATGTCAACTTTGTAGAAGTAGTCAATGAACAAGAATTGACCGTCCGTACCTATGAAAGAGGAGTAGGGTGGACACTTGCTTGCGGTACAGGTTGCTGTGCCTCTTATGCGGTTGCGAAGGAAACTGGGAAGATTTCAGCAGATCAGGTAGTCGTTCACTTGGAACAAGGAGACTTGATGATCTCTGGTGAGGATACGATACAAATGGCTGGTCCAGCAGTTCATGAATGGACAAGAATATTGGAGGAATGAAGATGATAAAAGGTTCGATCGTGGCGCTGATCACGCCGATGAATGAAGAGGGATCAGTAGATTATGCTGGTTTGGAAAAATTGATCCAATTCCATTTAGATGAACAAACAGACGGATTATTAGTTTTGGGTACAACAGGAGAATCTTCTACACTCACACAATCTGAGGAGGAGAAGATCCTTCAACTGACAGTAAAGAAAGTGGCTGGCCGTGTGCCGGTGATTGCAGGAGCTGGAACGAATAATACGAAAGAAACGATTGAAAAAGCGAAGCATTTTGCTTCTTTGGGCGCAGATGTACTTTTGGTCATCACCCCTTACTACAACAAAACAAGTGATGCAGGATTAGCCGCTCATTTCACAGCAATTGCAGAATCATCACCAATCCCGCTTATTTTATATAATGTCCCTTCTAGAACAGGCATGTCGATTCCAATCCATGTACTAGTAAATTTAGCAGAACATCCTAATATCATTGGTTTGAAAGAAGCCTCAGGAGATATGGCTTATGTGATGGAAGCCGCTCGATTGATTAGCGAAAAATTCAGTCTTTACAGCGGAAATGATGATTTGATCCTGCCAGTAATGAGTGTAGGAGGGAGCGGTGTAATCAGTGTATGGGCAAATATCCAGCCTAAAATAGTCCATGAGTTAGTAAAAGATACGATGGACGGAAGATGGCAGCAAGCAAAAGAAAAACAATTAAATGCACTTGAGCTGATCCATGCCTTGTTCAGTGAGACCAATCCTATTCCTGTCAAAGCAGCTATGTCGTTATTAAATTTACCTTCAGGACCTCTACGCCTGCCTTTAGTGTCCCTTTCGGAAGAGAAAAAGAAACAATTAGCTCAGCTTTTGCTAAGGGAAAGGACGGTTGAAAAATGAAAATCGGACTGATTGGCAGTGGACAGATGGGGAATAGAGTCGAAGAAGTTACACAAGAAAGAGGAGACACGGTCCTTCTTTTACGGACGGCATCTAAAGAAGCAACTACACTTGCTTTTACGGAACTGCCAGAACTGCTTATTGATTTTTCTCATCCAGATAATTTAGAGATGATCCTTTCGTATAGCTTGTCTTATCAACTTCCGTTAGTCATTGGCACGACAGGTTATACACAATCACAGTTCCAAGAAATGGAAGAACATGCCAAGCAGGTACCTGTGATGTATAGTGCTAATTTTTCGTTAGGCATCATGGTGATGAACCAACTGATCAAGCAAGCAGCTGCAATGTTGCAAGGCTGGCAGATCGAACTGATTGAAAAACATCATAGTCGTAAAAAAGATGCACCATCTGGTACCGCGAATATGCTGCTTCAAACAATCCAAGAAGTACAAAAGCTTCAGCCTGTATATAACTGGCAAGGACAAAAAAGAGAAGAAAATCAAATTGGTGTACACAGTATTCGTGCAGGTTCTTTACCTGGTGAACATGAGGTAATGTTTGCAGCTCCCGATGAAGTATTTACGATCAAACATGAATCTTTTTCTAATCGAATCTTTGCTGCAGGTGCAGTAGAAGCAGCGGACTGGTTGAAAAATCAGCCACCAGGTTATTACAAATTAGAAGATTTATTAATGGATAAAGGGGTGTAAGAAACGTGGAAGCTCAAGAAATCATCCGCTACATTCAAACGGCATCTAAAAAGACGCCTGTGAAAGTCTATCTGAATATAACCGAGCCAATCAAATTTAAAGACAGCAAAGTTTTTGGTGAAGGAAACAGCTTCGTTGTTTTTGGTGACTACGAGTCGATTGCTCCGGTTTTAGAAGCTGAAGCGGAAAAAATCATTGAAATCGAAATCGAAACTGCTGCAAGATACAGTGCAGTTCCTTTGTTGGATATCAAAAAAATCAATGCCCGTATCGAACCAGGTGCTATTATCAGAGATCAAGTGTCCATCGGCAACAATGCCGTGATCATGATGGGAGCGATTATCAATATCGGTGCAGTAATCGGTGAAAACACGATGATTGATATGGGTGCTGTCTTAGGTGGACGAGCGACAGTGGGCAAAAACTGCCATATTGGTGCAGGAGCTGTCTTAGCGGGTGTAATCGAACCCGCCTCGGCTAAACCGGTTATCGTAGAAGACGGCGTACTGATAGGTGCGAATGCAGTGATTGTTGAAGGTGTCCATATCGGAAAAGATGCAGTCGTGGCAGCAGGAGCAGTGGTTTTAGAAGATGTGTCAGCAGGTACTGTTGTCGGTGGGATACCTGCACGAGTCTTGAAAATAAGTGATGATCAGACAAAAGAAAATACAGCATTGATTGCTGCGTTACGCGAATTATAGAGGAGATGGAGAAAAATGCGCGAAATAGATACCTGTATTGTGGGGGCAACCGGATTAGTCGGACAAACGATGCTCAAAGTGTTAGAAGAATATGATTTTCCAGTAGGACGATTGAAATTATTAGCGTCAAAACGTTCAGCTGGCAAAGTTTGTGTATTCAAGGGGAAGAAACACACTGTACAGGAATTGACAGAAACTTCATTTGAAGGATATGATTTAGCGCTATTTTCTGCAGGTGCTTCTGTATCCAAAGAGTTTGCGCCAATCGCAAGAAGTCAAGGATTATTTGTTATAGATAATTCCTCGGCATGGCGAGAAGATTCGGATATTCCATTGATCGTTCCAGAGGTCAATCCGGAAGACTATACATTGAATCGGCTGATTGCGAATCCAAATTGTTCAACCATTCAAGCGGTACTACCGCTTAAAGCTTTACAAGAAGCTTTTGGAATCCAACGAGTCAATTATTCGACCTATCAAGCAGTTTCTGGTTCTGGACAGAAAGGTATCCAAGATCTTTATCGCACGCAAAATGACGAGGAACCAGCTTTGTATCCTTATAATATTAGTCAAACGGTGATTCCAGAAATCGATCAGCCTTTGGAAAATGGTTATACCAAAGAAGAACAGAAAATGATAAATGAGACCCGTAAGATTCTGCATCAGCCTGATTTGCCAGCATCAGCAACCTGTGTACGTGTGCCAATCGAGAATGGACACGGAGTCTCGGTGGCCGTTCAGTTGCAAAAAGAGTTTACGATTGAAGAAGTTAAAGAGTGTCTCAGTCAGTTTCCAGGGATCCAATTAGAAGATGATCTAGCAGCACATAAATATCCAACGAGCATTCTTGCTAAAGGAACAGATACGGTTTATGCTGGGAGGATCAGAAAAGACACCTCTTTAGAGAACGGACTGTTGTTCTATACAACTGCCGATAACATACGCAAAGGAGCCGCTGCAAATGCCGTACAGATTGCTGTAGCTTTAATGCAGAAAATAGCGGAGGTGGCAAGATGAGTAATACGCTGAAAATAGCAAAATTCGGCGGAACATCGATGTCTCATGAAGAACAATTCAAAAAAGTCCATACAATTGTTCTTTCAGATCCCAATCGTCAAGTGATCGTTGTTTCTGCTTTAGGCAAACGTACATCAGATGATGACAAAGTAACAGACTTACTTTATTTGATTTATGCCTACCTTCAGCATCATGTTGATTGGACACCTCTTTGGGAAAGGATCTGTGAACGTTTCGTTCAAGTAAGAGACCTTCTTGACCTGCAGTTACCTGTGGAAGAGGAACTGGCACGCATACAAAAACAACTGGAAGATGAAAAGATAACTGAAGATTATTTAGTAAGCAGAGGTGAATATCTGACTGCTCGACTGATGGCTGAGTATCTTGGTTACCAGTTCATTGATGCAAAGGACCTGCTGTTCTTTGACTATGATGGAAAAATCGATGAGGAAAAAACAGCACAGGAAATCACAAAAGCATTTAAAAGATATCCGAAAATGGTTGTTCCAGGATTTTACGGGGCAAACCCTGCAGGTAAAGAAAAATTATTGGGACGTGGGGGAAGCGACATTACTGGCGCGTTACTGGCGAAGATGCTACAAGCGGCGAGTTATGAGAATTGGACAGATGTTTCAGGAATCATGATGGCTGATCCGCGAATCATCGATCATCCTAAAATCATCGAGGAAATCTCTTTTAGAGAACTGAGAGAGATGGCTTATATGGGGGCTAATGTTCTTCATGAAGCAGCTGTTTTCCCAGTTCAAGAGGCGGATATCCCCATCCAAATAAAAAATACCAATGATCCTTTCGCTCAAGGAACAAAAATATCGAATCACGAAGTGGAAAAGGAAAATGGACTGACAGGAATAGCTGGACGCAAGGATTTTCTTTCGATCACTTTATTCAAACGTCATATGTCTGATGAAATCGGGTTTATCTGGAAAGCAATGAGCATTTTTGCTAAACATGAGATATCAATCGAACATATTCCTTCAGGGATCGACAATATCGGAGTGATCGTTTCAGCAGAAGCGATTGCCGATAAATTATTTCTCATCACAAAAGAATTAAAAGAAACACTTGGCGTGGAAGAAATCGTCGTGATTGAAGACTTAGCTTTGATCTCTGTCGTTGGCGGACCGCATAAAGAATTGATCGGTTTATCTGGGAAAGTGTTATCGATATTGAACAAATTAGAAATTCGCACATCGATCTTATCACAAGGAGCACAGGAGTTGAATCTAATCATCGGTGTACCGAATGATCAGTATGAAACCGTAGTGAAGGGTATCTATGAAGGGATGGTGAATACGGATGCTGAAAGAATATCGAATGGCACTCCATCAAATTCCTGAAATCGGATTTCGTGAATTCAAAACAAAAAAATATTTATATGAACAAGTAAAAAATAGTGGAGCCGTTATCCATGAAATCGGCGAAACAGGACTGCTTCTTTATTTTGATAATCAACAAGAAGAAACGATTGCTTTTCGAACAGATATCGATGCACTGCCAGTCAAAGAAGAAACAAATCTCTTTTTTGCTTCTAAGCATGAAGGGTATATGCATGCATGTGGTCATGACGGACATATGGCGATGCTTTTAGGGTTGACCGACTTTATAACTGAACACATCGAGGAGCTTATTTATAATGTAGTACTGATTTATCAGCCATCAGAAGAAATTTCCGGCGGCGCACAAAGTGTTATTCAGTCAGGATTGTTAGATAAATATGAAGTACAAGCAATATTTGGCTTTCATCTATGGCCTGGACTAGTTAAAGGAGAAGTTTTTTCTCGACCAGGACCTTTGATGGCACAAAGCAGTGAAACAGACATTATCATCAAGGGCCAGTCCGCGCATATTGCTTCTAGTGAAAAAGGAATCGATAGTCTGGAGGCAGCTGTACGATTTTTGAAGAATGTTTATGATTTTGATCGGCAATTACCGGCAGAGTGGAATCATCTAATGAAATTTGGTCAAATCCAAGGTGGAACGATCCGGAATGTTTTAGCTGGAGAAGTTATTGTATCCGGAAGTATCCGTTCTTACAGTTCAGATATGCAAAATTATTTGAAGAGGGGATTAGCTCATTTAGCAGAACAGTTTCACTCTGCAGCAACTATTTCTTTCCGCTATAATGACGGCTATCCAGCTGTGATCAATCATGGAGGCTTATATGCAGCGTTGTCGGATTCAAACAAATTACATGAATTAGAGGATCCAGTTCTTCAAGCCGAAGATTTTGGCATATATACGCAACAATATCCTTGTGTATTTTTCTTTTTAGGTGTCGGTGATACCCCTGCTTTACATGATCCGACGTTCGATTTTGATATGGATGTTTTAGAAAATGGTGTAGAATGGTACAAAACGATTCTTTTTACAGAAAATCTTCTTGAAAAAATCGATAGCAGTTCAAAAGAGGAGCGAGTAAATAATGATGAATTTATCCAATCGATTTAATCCCAGACTTTCTAGAATAGAAGTATCTAAAATACGGCAATTCGATCAGCAAATATCGTCGATACCAGATGTGATCAAGCTCACCTTGGGAGAACCGGATTTTCCGACTCCCGAACATGTCAAACAAGCCGGAATAGCAGCGATTGAAGAAGACTTTTCTCACTATACCGGAATGAGAGGACTGGAGGAACTGCGGGAAGCTGCTTGTATGTTTCAGCAACAGCGTTATGGATTAACTTATGATCCGCAAACGGAAGTTTTGACGACGGTTGGTGCAACGGAAGCGATTGCCTCTGCATTGTTATCTGTTTTAGAAGAAGGAGACAAGGTTCTTATTCCAGCGCCTGCTTATTCAGGATATCAGCCATTAGTGGAACTAGCTGGTGCTGAATTGATTCCGATAAATACTTCTGACACAGGGTTTGTTTGTCAGCCGGAACAATTTGAACGAGCATTTGAACAATATGGATCAGCTATCAAAGCAGTCATTTTAAATTATCCTAACAATCCCACTGGAACGACATTGTCTGCAAGCCAGTTGGAAGCAATCGCTGAAGTTTTAAAAAAATATCCGGTATTTGTTATAAGTGATGAAGTATATGCTGAATTGACTTACACTGGAACGCATATATCCATAGCTTCTTATCTTCCGGAACAAACAATCGTGATAAGCGGGTTATCCAAGTCACATGCGATGACTGGTTGGCGAGTAGGCTTTATTTTTGCTCAAAAAGCCCTTATTGACGAACTAATTAAAGTCCATCAATATCTGGTGACTGCGGCTACAACGATGTCGCAAAAAGCTGCGACTGAAGCGCTAATAAATGGAGTAAAAGATAGCGAGAATATGAAAGAACAATATCAAACACGGAGAGACTATCTGGTCCAGCAATTGGCGCCTTTAGGATTTGAAGTGACTCAGCCAAATGGTGCATTTTACTTATTTTGCAAACTCCCAGCTGTCATTCAAACCGACTCTTGGCAGTTTTGTGTAGACTTAGCGGAACAGGCAAAAGTTGCGTGTATCCCTGGCATTGCATTTGGCCCAGAAGGAGAAGGCTATATACGGATTTCTTATGCTAGCAGTATGGAAAACTTACATGAAGCGTGCAAACGGATCAAAGACTTTTTAACAGAACAGTAATTCATGAATTTTCTCAAAAAACAATCGACATCTTTGCGGTATATTCTGCAAGCTGCCGATTGTTTTTTAAATTTGGTTCAAATGAGCGCGTTTCTTTTGATTCATAACTGATGTAATGTTAAGTTTAAATTGTTTAGAATGATTTTAAAAGAATATTCAAGGAGGTTTCATCAATGGAAAAAATCAAAGTTGTCATTGTAGGTGCATCTCATGGAGGGCATCAATCGATCTTGGAACTATTGACACGATACGGTGAAAATGTAGATATCACGCTATTTGAAGCAGGAGACTATGTTTCCTTCATGTCATGCGGTATGGAGTTGTATCTAGAAGATAAGGTAACAGATGTAAATGATGTACGTAATTTCAGACCAGAAAACTTTCCGCAATCCAATGTTCATATTTTAAATAATCACGAAGTAAAAACGATCAATGCAGATAAAAAAACAGTAACGGTTACTAGCACATCAGATAACGAAACAAAAGAATATCCTTATGATAAATTGATCTTGAGTTCTGGTGTCAAACCAAACAATTTGCCAGTACCAGGGGCAGATTTAGAAAATGTCTATTTGATGCGTGGATACAATTGGGCAACCAAAATCAAAGAAAAATTAAATGATCCTGCTATTAAAAAAATCGCTGTCGTAGGTGCTGGTTACATTGGGATCGAAGCAGCAGAAGCAAGCCGAAAAGCTGGAAAAGAAGTCGTCTTGCTTGATGTGATCGACAGACCCTTAGGCACATATTTAGATGCTGAGATGACAGACATTTTAGAACAACACCTAAATGAAAACGGTATTGAAGTTTTGACAAACGCCAAAATCGAAGCCTTTACCGGAAACGGAAAAGTGGAAGCGATCAAAACAAGTGAAAAAGAAATCCCAGCAGATCTAGTCATCCAAGCTGCTGGTGTGAAGGCAAATACTGAATGGTTAAAAGGGATCGTCGACTTAGATGAACGTGGCTGGATCCAAACGAATGAATACTTGCAAACAAATCTTCCAGATGTGTATGCAGTAGGAGATGCTACACTTGCTTATTCTATCCCAGCACGCAAAAAAATGCCGATCGCTTTAGCGACTGTTGCACGTAGAGAAGCACGTTATGTAGTAAAACATCTTTTTGAAGAAGTACCAAATAAACCGTTCGGCGGAGTCGTAGGTTCCTCCGCATTAAGTGTCTTCGACTACCATTTTGCAGCAAGCGGATTGAATAGCTTCACTGCAGCAAAAGCAGGAGTAGATGTACGAGTGTCTTATTATGAAGATACGTTACGACCAAAATATGTACCAGAAGAACAAGGAAATCCAAAAGTGTCCATCCAATTATTCTCAGATCCAATGACCCATCAATTGCTAGGAGGAGCAGTATTATCTACCTATGATGTTACAGGTCAAGGAAATGTGTTGGCACTAGCGATACAAAATAAACTGACTTTAGAAGAACTGGCAGAAGCCGACTTCTTCTTCCAACCAGGTTTTGACCGACAATGGAGCATGTTGAATCTAGCCGCTCAACAAGCACTAGGAGAAGAACCATTTGTAGAATAAGGAAACGAAATATTTGAAAAGAGGTTGTGACAGAAGTGGTCAGCTTCAAGAAATAAGAAGGAATTTACGAAAATTGCTTCTCAAATTTTTGTGAAATTTCGGCTTATTTTTCGAAGAAGCTACTTCTGGAACACCTTTTGTTCGGAATAAGGACTGTGACACGACTCGTGTCACAGTCCTTATTTTAGTGAAAGGATACATTTCTTCCTTGTATATTCCATGCGTGTTTGAGAGAAAGCATATATAATTTAATTAACAGATAGTTAGGGGGAGAAAGAATGTTTTTTTCAATCACAATGAAACTGGTATTCGGGTTGATCGGCTTGTTATTAGTGGTGCGTTTGCTTGGGAAGAAATCCATGTCGGAAATCACACCATTTGATTTAGTCTATACGCTTGTTTTAGGGGGGATCTTAGAAGAATCAACCTATGATGACAATGTCCATGTAGGCCATGTCCTATTTGCCATTGCGCTTTGGGCAGTAATGATTTATGGTATCGAACGTATCGTCCAAAAAAATGAAAAAGTCAATCGCTGGGTTAAAGGCGAGCCCTCTGTTTTAATCAAAGACGGCGTCATCAACATGACAGAGTTGGCAAATAACCATATCGAGATGGAGCAGTTGCGAGCAATCTTAAGACAGCAGGAATGTTTTTCTCTTGAAAATGCCAAACATGTTATCCTAGAGAATGCCGGTCAAATGAGTGTATTGAAAAAATCAGATGATGACAAAGCTTTGTCGATCCTGCTAGTGGACGAAGGACAAATCCAGCATAAAGTACTTCAATCCAATCAACTAGATGAATCGTGGCTTCTGGAGAATTTGAAGAAAGAAGGCTATGCAGACGTAAAACAGCTGATTTATGTCGAATGGTCAGAAGAAAAAGGGTTCTACGTACTAAACAAAGAAGACGTGATGCATGAATCTTACCGGATAGATGGATAGAGAGAGGTTGTGAAATCAGCTCTTTGACTTGATACTCAAAACTAAGCGACTTTTTCGCAACCTCCACTAAACGATGTTCAATCAGCTAATAATAAGATCAAAATGCTGATTGAACAGCCTCTCATGTCACAAACCATTTTTTTGTTTCTTTTAACTCAATATGCCGTACGTCTTCCCAAACTATCGGCTGATGGTCGATCATAAAATAATCTTCATAGGCTTCACCAATGAAATGACCTTCAACCTCATCTAAGAGTCTTCCAAATTCATCTGTTAAATTGAGCTGGATGATTACTGCTTTACGAGATAAAAAAGCTTCTGTCAGTATACTATCGATTTCTTGTAATGTCATTTGTTGTTTAGGGAGAGGTTGTTTGCGTGCTTCTTCTTCATTTTTTTTGATACCGTTGACTAGTTCTTCCATCGCAAAAGCGGTCCCCCATTTTAATCCAAATGGACGATCTCGATACTCGTTATAGTCAATGAATTTTTTTGCTGTCCGTCTCATCTTTTCCACCTTCTAATCCACTCATACCACCTGCATGCCCACCAACGAGAGAGCTACGTGCAATGGCGCGTCCTCCTTGCAAGAGACTATGCGCATGGATGATTGATTTAAAGCCGTATTTTTTTCTGATCGTATCGACTACAAAATCAACTTTTGCTTCATTTATCTGCTTTTCAGGATTTTCAAAAAGGTTAAGCTGTAAACCTGTCGCGTATACGAGGTTGGAACAGTTCACGCCTATACGTCGAATATCCTGACAGCGGTAATGCTGGTGGAAAATGGTCAATAAAGCATCTGCTAGATTTCTGCTAGCATTTGTCGCTTCGATTTTTGTTTGCTGGTGAAAACCGGTCTTACCATTTGGGTCAAGATAACCTAAGGAGTATCCTACCCATAAGCTGACTACTTGTGCTTTTGCTGCAGATCGTCTCAAGCGAGTGCCGACTTGATCGGCCATTTCTTTGATAACGATCTCGATTTCTTCTTGCCTCGTATAATCTCTATCTAGAATTTGACTATTTCCGATACTTCTTGATTTTGGTATATATTCTTGTCCTAAAAAACTTCGATCGATTCCCCAAGCATGGGCATAAAGCTGAGTACCGATGATCCCTAACGTGCTTTTCAAGTGATAATAATCCGCGTGAGCTAAATCATAAACCGAATGTATACCCATTTGTTTCAGTCGTTTTGCTGTTCGTTTGCCGATTCCCCAAAAGTCAGTGATATCTGAGATTGTCCATAACTTTTCTGGGACATCTTCATAACGCCATTCAGCAATCATTTGTTTTCCGTCTTTTGAGCCATTATCTAAGGCTAGTTTAGCAAGTAGTGGGTTATCGCCGATTCCTATAGTCGTGTAGATTCCGGTCTGTTCAAATACATCTTTATGGATCAGCTTAGCCATGTCGTACGCATTCGTTTTACCAAAGAGTGCCATGCTATTTGTTACATCAAGGAAGCTTTCATCAACGGAATAGACATGATGGTTCGCTTCATCTGCATATTTTTTATAGATAGTATTGATTTCTCTGTTTTTTTCCATATAATAAGCCATCCTTGGAGCAACAATATATAAATCACTTGGATAGGGAAAGGGTAAATCTCTGGCACGGCTGATATTGGTGATGCCGTATGCTTTTTTTGCTGCAGGACTGGAAGCCAAGATTAATCCGCTACCCCGTGTTTCTGTCGAATCAGACGGATAGGACATTACTACTAATTTAGTTGTAAGGGGATCAAGATCCTTTTCCACGCACTCTACGGAGGCGTAAAAAGATTTGCAGTCAATACATAAAATATCTCGTGAAGGTTCTTTTTCATAAACAAATACTGGATTTTGATTCGCCCACATAACAATCACCTCTTCTACACAATTAGAACACATGTTCCCTTTTTGTGTCAATAAAAAACAGCAATTTTCAAATGTGAGCCTTTTGCTCATGTTTGAAAATTGCTGAGAGGTTATTTGTATTTGTTTATTTAGCTGTGTTCATTGATTTTTCTATCAAACATGAACGGCTTCTGGATCAATCTTTGTTGTCCCATTTCCAATGTGTGCAACATAAAATTCTGGAGCATAGCCGACAACTTTCATATATTCATCATAGACATTGTTTTTGAAGGCAGGTATATTTTCTTCTTTGACAAGAGCAATCGCACAGCCACCAAATCCAGCTCCTGTCATTCGTGCACCTAGGACACCTTCTTGTTTTTGAGCAGCGTCCACTAGCGTATCTAACTCGATCCCAGTCACTTCATAATCATAGCGAAGAGAGTGGTGAGAATCATTTAGCAGTTGTCCAAATGCTTCCAAGTTTCCAGCTTCTAATTCAGCTTTTGCTTTCAAAGTACGTTGATTTTCAGAAACAGCATGACGAGCTCTGCGTGTCAATGTATCATCACCGATTTGGTCAATAGTTGATTCAAATTCTTCTTCATCTAAGTCTCCTAAAGAAGAGATAGGCAAAGTTTTTTGCAGACGTGCCAAGGCTTCTTCGCATTCGCTGCGGCGCTCATTGTATTTTGAATCTGCCAATTCCCGACGTTTATTCGTATTCATGATGACGATTGCATAACCATCTAGTTTCACTGGGACCATTTCATATTTCAGCGTATTTGTATCTAACAAAATCGCATGATCTAGCTCACCGAAGCCGATGGCAAACTGATCCATGATACCTGAATTGACACCGATGAATTCATTTTCTACTTTTTTACCCGTTTGAACTAGTTCCAAACGATCCGTTTTTAAATCAAATAGATCTTCTAATACAACACCTACCAATAATTCTAATGAAGCACTACTGGAAAGTCCTGCACCGTTAGGAATTGTTCCTTCCACCAACAACTCAAATCCATGATCAATTGGGTGTCCAGCTTCTTTTAATTTAAGGATCATTCCTTTTACGTAGTTTGCCCAATTTGCTTTTTTATCATATTCTAGCTCGTCTAAAGTAAAACTGATGACACCGATATCATCAAAGTTTGTGGAATAAACTAATATTTTATTATCGTCTCTAGGTGCGGCGACACCTTGTGTTCCATAAGTGATAGAAGCAGGGAAGACATGACCGCCATTGTAATCGGTGTGTTCACCAATCAAATTGATGCGACCTGGCGAGAAGTATTGTGTCGTTTTTTTAGGGCCGAATGTTTCGGCAAATTTTGTGTTTAAGCTTCTTTTGATTTCCATGATGAGTTATTCCTCTCTTGTTTTGATTTTGAATTCTGTCACTGTTTCAAATGCTGTTCCGGCTTTTAAATGAATCGAACCAAATGCTGAGAAACGCTCTGCCCCTGGAGCTGTTTGAGTCTCAAATGTGATGCCGCCGTGATGTGCCAGTTTTCGACCACGCATTTCTGGTGTTTCTGGACCGAAATTTGCAGTGAAAATAACCATACTAGAAGCATCTGTAGCGATATCTACTTGGATTTTTTTATCCGGACTAGTCAAGCGAGCAGCTTCTTTATCCAAGCCAGATTCTTTTAAGAAAAATGGATGATCGATTCCGTCAACGAGTTCTTTTTGATCCAAATCACTAGCAAAAACGGTCGCTAGTTTTTTAGGCGTTTGAAAATCGAAAGCATTCCCTGCAGTATTTTCTTTTACTCCTATAGGAATACTGTCTGCTCGTAAAGGAGCGTAAGCTTCACTATTGAGCCAAAGCTCATGTTGATCGATCGTTTGAGAAGCATCTCCCGTCAAGTTGAAGTAGACATGATTTGTCGGATTGAATAAAGTATCTTGATCACTGATGCCGCGAGTGGTCACTCGCCAGATATTATCTTGTGTCAAAGTATAACGGACTTCCACATCCAATGTACCTGGAAAACCATGTTCTCCGTCGGGACTTGTAGTAGTAAAAATGACAGCAGCTTCATTTTCGCCATTCAAAATGACATAAGACCATTTTTTTAATTCAAATCCAGGAGAACCACCATGCAGATTATGCCCAGTATTTGGATTTGTAGCTAATTGGTAAGTTTTTCCATTGAGAGAAAAGCGGCCATTTTCGATCCTCCCTGCGGTGCGACCGATAGACGCGCCGATATACGGGTCTTTTTCGATATATTCTTCAGCGGTGTCAAATCCCAAAACTAATTCTTGATCATTTGTTTTTAAACAAACGATCCTAGCACCTAAATCAGAGACAGAAAGTACTAGCTTGTTTTTATTCTCCAAGGTTATCAAATGATAACCTTGACCGAAATCTTTTTCTGTAATCTTCATTTTCAAGATCCTTTCTTAATGTGAAGGAACTACTGCATCGTGAAGTTCATCTTCCATTGTATCAGCTGGAGCCAATTTGTTTTCTAATTCCTCAACGATTTGTGCATGTTTTTTCTCTGTCAATGTAATCTTCCAAGCAAAAATAATAGCGGAGAAAATCATCAAAGCAGCAGGAGCATAGAATGCATAAGCTTTGAAAGTCGTTACGCCATGAGCAGTGATATCAGCAGCAGTAGCATTACCAGTCATCCCAGAAGCGATAGCGACAAAACCTACGATTCCGTTAGACAAAGCACCAGCGATTTTATCTAGTAAAGGACGAATAGAGAGAGTAACAGCTTCATTACGGATACCATTTTTCCATTGACCATATTCAACAGAGTCTGTGATTGTCATCAAAGCGGATAAGAAAATCAATTGTTGAGGGAAGTAGAACAATACTAACCCGATGATAACGATTGGCAAACTTGAACCTGCGATCGTAAAGAAAAAGTAGGAAGAAATCATCATTGCAATCCCGCCAAGGTAAACGTAGCGACGAGAGATGACACGTGTAAGCATTGGGAATAGTGGAACAGCTACTAAACCAAGTAAGGCAGCAACTAGACCAACGATCCAAAATTCAGTTGGTTGGCCAAGTACATATTTGAAGAAGTAGAACAATACAGCAGTCGTTGCTACATTAGCAATCGCATAAGCGATATAAGCAAGGGCAAGCCACATCAATTGATCATTTTGAGCAACTGCTTTGAACACATCTTTGATTCCGGCTTTTTCATTTTGTTGACGGATCGCAGTATCGACTTCTTTTGTTCCCAAGGCAGTGATAATTGCAGTACCGCCTGAAATAACAGCAGCAATCACACCGAACCAGAACCAACCTGAAGCGCCTTCAATATGTTTATGAGTAACAAGATAAGTAAAGAAAGTAACGATAGGGACAACGACTAGTGTAGTACCATTTGCACCTAGAGAAGAGCCGAAACGAGCAAACGTAGCAAATTTTTCACGTTCCTTTGTTTCCGTACTCAAAGCAGGAATCATTGACCAAAAAGCGATATCCTTGAATGAATAAAAACTATCCAGCAATATGAAAACGATTGCAAACAATATGATAAATAAAGTCGTATTATGAGTAGCTAAGCCAAAGAAATTGGTAAAGATTGCTACCAAGAGTACAGAACTAACAATACCACCGATAACTAACCATGGTTTGAATTTACCATATTTTGTACGGGTATTATCAATAACGCCACCAATCAAAGGATCAAAAATAATTTCAACTAAGCGGATACCTACAACTAAGCTTGTAACTGTAGCAATCATTTTTGCATTCGTTGCCTTATCTGTTCCTGCAAACATCTGGCTTGTCACGAATACCATAAAATAAGTGCTTAATGTAACATAGAATGTGTCGTGTCCAAAAGCGCCTAAAGCGTAGGACATACGTTGGATCATTTTGCTTTTCATAATCTGTATTCCTCTCCTGTTCAATATATAATACTAAGTAAACCGGTTACAACGAATAACAAAGATCTTTTAATGACTTAAACTTAACAAGAAATCGCTTCCTTTTTAATATATTTCTGTGACTTTTATTTAACTTTTTGTTGCATTATACTAAAGAAGTAAGGAGAGGGAGAAATGGAGCAATCGATTTTTTTAAAAAAGGAACATCAACAAGTAGAAAAAGAATTGTATTTTGATTTTTGCGGCTTCTCTAAAACGATGCCGTTTCATTCTTTTGGTCCTGCTATTCGCAATGATTACATCTTACACGTCGTGATGGAAGGCAAAGGATCTTATCATGTGAAAAATCAACAGTTTCAATTGAAAAAAGGAGATCTATTCTTGATTCGTCCAGGAGACTCGACATTTTACTTATCAGATGGAGAAGATCCATGGATGTATTGCTGGCTTTCTTTCGGTGGACATGCGGCAGAAGAAATCATCCGGCAGTCGCTTTTCAAAGAAGACCAGTACACGATGGTCTCTTCCGATATACAAAAATATATCGACATTATTTTAGAGTGTATGAAAGATACGGAAGAAACCTTGGAAAATGAATTACAGTTAACAGCACTAACCTACCGTTTTTTATCAGTCCTTTTAAAAGACGGCGGAAAGATCAGCGGTGGCGTACAAAAAGTTCATTCCTCCTTAGCTGTTGAGACAGTCAAATACATCGAGGCACATTATGCGGAAAATTTATCTGTTGAGGAAATCGCCCAGCATTTAGCTGTCAACCGGAGTCACTTGTCACGAGTATTCAAAAATCATATGGGTACCAGTATCAAGGAATATTTGATTGGGGTACGGATTAATCGAGGGGCGTTTCTTCTTTCCCTGACGGATGAATCCGTGGAAAGCATTGCCTACCAAGTAGGGTTCAATAGTCTAGTCGTATTTAGCCGGATGTTCAAAAAAAGTACCGGAGAAACGGCTACGAACTATCGTAAACGGATGAAAAACGAAAATTTCAAGAATATTGCTTTGGATACTTTGAAAAAACAGTTGGAAAAACAAACTGCAGTCTCTTGGACGACCTAATTTGCTTGGACAAAAGGACAAGCATCTGCAAAAGAAACTTGTGGCGGTTATGCTACACTGTAAAACGAAGACTAAAAAAGGAGGAGAAGGGATGCGTACACTTATCATCATCAGCCATCCAACGATGGAGGAATCTCTGAATCAGCAATTTTTCAAAGAAGCTTCTTCCGGTTTATCCGTTACTTGGCATCATTTAGAATCAAGTTATCCAGATGGAAAGATAGATGTAAAGGCTGAGCTACAGCTCCTGGCACAGCATGATCGAATCATTTTTCAGTTTCCGTTTTACTGGTATAGTTCCCCTGCTCATTTAAAAATTTGGCAAGATAATGTGTTGGAACAAGCAACACGTGTATTAGAAGGAAAAGAATTAGGGATCGTATTGACAACAGGTGTGGCGGAAAAGGAATATCAAGCTGGAGGGAAAGAAGAATATACGATCTCCGAATTTTTGAGACCATATCAGCGAATCGCAAACAAATTCCATATGACTTATCTTTCGCCATTCGTTTTAGCACAATTTATGTATTTATCCCAAGAAAAACGTTGGGAGAAGCTAATTGCTTATCAGCAGTATCTCTCATTGGAAGGGAAGCCATCGCTTACTCAACGGATTGACTGGTTTATTCAAAGAGTACAGGAAAATCAGAAAATGCAGGAAGAAGATTCGGAAAAACAAACATATATCATAGAAGCACTGACTGACGCAAAAGAGCAGATCGAAGACTTGAGCTTTACACTGCAAGAAATGAAAGGAACTTCATTATGACAAATGAATGGTTGATCCAACAATTAGATGAATTAAGTGAAAAATCAGAATATCAAGACCGTGCACTCTTATATGAGATAAAGAAACTGATGGCTGAGATAGATGAACGAACAACGCAGTTGCAAGGAGAAATCGACGGACGATCTTGGAATCATCTCAACTGGTGAAATTTTCTTATAAATAACAAGGATAAAAATGTGCACAATGACAATTATTTGCTACAATAAGAATATGAAGCGTTTGATAACGCTGTTATACATAAAAATTGGTGGTGAAAAAAATGTATGATGAAAATGAGTGGGTAGAAAACGTTCGGATGACCCGAAGAAGACAGCAAAAACAGGCAGCACGTAAGCGGATGATCATGATTGGGGCAGCAGTTGCCGTTTTTTTGATCATAGCAGGAGGAGTAGCAGGGCTGTATTTTCACGGGAAAAATTCGTCAGATGCAAAAAGCACGACCGTAACGGAAACAACGACAAAGAAAACAGATGCGAAACAAACAAGTGAGGCATCAACTGAAACAAAAGAAACACAAACTTCTGAAGAAAAAACAGCAGATGATTTGCCAGAGCAACTCCAAGCAATCGTCAATGATTATTCGAAAAAGATGGAAGAAAAGACACCTGTGTTGATTGAAGAATACCAAACAGAAATCCAAGGAAATCAAGAGGGCATAGCTGGTTTATCCGCAGTTGCTAACCAAAAAGCACGTGAGCTCCAAGCAATCTCCGATGAAGGAATCGGAAAATTACGTGCAGCGTATCAGTCAGCAGATAATAAAGACGGTGTAGCCTTAGATACCTTGATCAATCAGCTATCGGCTAACTATACGAATCATGTCGCTAAGATTTCCGACATATATTTGCAGACGAGCGCTTCTCTTCAAGCAGAGTCAACAAGCACACAAGAAACAGCATCTTCTGAGTCTGAGACGATAGAATCAACAGAATCTTCTGGAATGCAAGCTCGAACAACGCAAGACACAACAGAAAACACTGAAACGACTACTAGCAGTACGACGTCACAGGCTGCGACAACTGTTGTTTTAGAAGGAGAAGGTCCAAATCAAATAGCTGAGCGAACTGGCGTACCAGTAGAAACGATTTTGTCACTGAATGGGATGAGTATGGATGACTATTTCCTGACTCCCGGTGAGACACTAAAATTGAATTGATAAAAGCAATAAAAAGAACGAAGACTCCCTTGATGGAAGCTTCGTTCTTTTTATTTGGCGGTTCTTTTTTCGCGTATAAAGTAATGGATCGTCATGTAAAGCAAGAAAACGAGACCAATGATTAAAGAAATCCTTGTTTCAGGATTGATAAACATGAAAATCAACACGATAGCTAAAAAAGCAAGTGTCGCATAATTCGTGTAAGGAGACAGCGGCATTTTAAAAGGATGATCATGCATTTTATCTGCGTGAGTCTTTTTGAAGCGAATCTCACTAATCAAAATCACCACCCAAGGAACCATACCAGGTAAAATACTTGAGCTGTATACGAAAACAAAGATATTTTCGGACTGGTTGATGAACATTGGCAGAAGATAGTTTAAGATCAAACCAATCAAGATTCCGCCTGAGATGGCTACGACAGGGTAAAAAGGCGCACCATGACGAGATAATTTCAGAAACTTTTTAGACATCTTTCCATTTATCGCAAGTGTATAGACCATACGGCTTGCACTGAAAATGCCTGAATTGCAACCTGATAATGCCGCTGTAATCACGACAAAATTGATCAACCCTGCAGCAAATGTAATGCCGATTTTAGAAAAAGTTTGGACAAAAGGCGAGCCAATCTCACTCAATTGATTCCACGGATAAATACTCACGATGATAAAAATGGCACCAATATAAAAAATCAAGATTCGACCGATAGTGGATTGAACAGCTTCAATGATCGTCTTTTTAGGATTCTCTGCTTCGCCAGCAGTCATTCCGATCAGTTCGATCCCTTGATAGGAAGCAACGACGATCGATAATGCAAAGAAAAAGCCTTTGACACCGCCAGTGAAGAATCCACCGTTTTTCCAAAGATTTGAAATTCCTACCGCTTGGCCATGATTACCAAATCCAAATAAAATCACCCCAAGACCTGCAATGATCATCAAAATGATTGTTATGACTTTGATGATCGAAAACCAAAATTCTAATTCGCCAAACGCCTTGACAGAAATAAGATTTGCCAGCATAAGAAATAAGACGACAATGATGCCGGGAATAATTGCTGGCAGATTGGGCCACCAATAATTCATATAAGATCCTACAGCGATTACTTCACTTATCCCTACGACAATATATTGAAAAATATTACTCCAAGCGGTCAAGTAGCCAGCCACAGGATGGATGTACTCGCTCGCGTAATTTGCAAAAGAACCAGTCGAAGGATCGACGTAAAGCATTTCGCCTAAAGCACGCATAATCAAATACAAAAAGAATCCTGCAATCGCATAAGCTCCCATCACTGAGGGCCCTGTCCAGCGTATGGTTGAGGAGGCACCCATAAACAGACCGACACCGATCGTTCCACCTAGTGCGATCATTTGGATATGACGGGCACTAAGACTCCGAGTTAACTTTTCTTCTTCCATACAAAAACTCCTTTCGTTGTTGAGTCAACAGGAAAAATAATTAAACGTTCCAATAGATAGTTGTATTATTTTTAGGTTAGCCTTATTGAACTCTTGATGTGATTCTACAGAAAATTTTCATAAAATGCGAGGAAAATTCGAAAAAAATTTTTTCATCTTTCTACTTGTAAATGCTTTCCTTTTTAGTTAAACTATATTTAAATAAAAAGTTAGGGAAACCTAAAAAGGAGTGTAGGATTTGGAACGAACGGCCATTGAAATTCAAGACCTTTCAGCCGCTTATCAAGGGAAAACTGTTTTGAAAACCATCAATTTAACAATAAAGTCACAAAAAATCACTGGTATCATCGGACCAAATGGCGCAGGAAAATCAACATTCATGAAAGCATTGCTAGAGTTGATACCAGCTTCTACTGGTAAAATCACTTTTTCAGGACAGCCAGTAAAATCAGTCCGTAAAAAGATAGCCTATGTGGAGCAGCGAAGCGAATTGGATCTTTCTTTTCCAATCGATGTGTTAGGCGTTGTACTTTTAGGGACGTATCCATCTTTACGAATCGGACAGCGGCCCGGGAAAAAAGAAAAAGAACGAGCAAGACAAGCATTAAAAAAAGTAGGGATGGAAGACTATGCCAAAAGACAGATCAGCGAACTATCGGGTGGTCAGCTTCAGAGAGTTTTTATTGCACGAGCTCTAGCTCAAGGCGCAGAGTGGATCTTTTTAGATGAACCATTCGTAGGAATCGATGCATTGAGTGAACGAAAAATCTTTGACATCTTGCAAGAGTTGAAGAATTCAGGAAAAACGATTCTGATCGTCCATCATGATCTTCATAAAGTAGAAGAATATTTCGATGAAGTTGTTCTTTTAAATAAACAGCTGATCGCTTCTGGTCCAGTACAAGAAGTCTTTACATCAAAGAATCTTCAACTGGCCTATGGTGAGATCATCGGACATTTAGTAAAAGGAGGAGAGAAAAAATGATCCAATCTTTTATTGATGGATTGATGAATTATCAATTTCTACAATATGCTTTGGTCACTTCTATGCTTGTAGGACTTGCTTCTGGAGTCATCGGTTCCTTTATTATTTTACGTGGGATGTCTTTGATGGGAGATGCTATCTCTCACGCAGTTCTTCCAGGTGTAGCCATTTCTTATATGTTTGGTTTTAGTTACATTTTTGGAGCCACTGCTTTTGGGATGTTGACAGCAGCGGTGATTGGTTTCGTGACACAGCGAAGCCGATTGAAAAATGATACAGCGATTGGGATTGTCTTTAGTTCGTTTTTTGCATTAGGGATCATCTTGATTTCATATGCTCAAAGTGCGACAGACCTGTATCATATTTTATTTGGGAATGTCTTAGCTGTTAGGGAGAGCGATCTGCTGCTGACAGCACTAGTCAGCGGAATCGTCTTGATATTTGTCTTTTTCTTCTATAAAGAATTGAAGATCACATCATTCGATCCAACAATGGCAAAAGCTTATGGGCTGAACACATCGCTGATCCATTATCTTTTGATGTTCTTTTTGACATTAGTGGCTGTAGTCAGTTTGCAGACGGTAGGAACGATCTTGGTGATTGCCATGTTGATCACACCAGCCGCCACGGCTTACTTGCTAACGAACCATTTACTGAAAATGATCATTACAGCTGCAGGAATCGGTATGTTCAGTGCCGTTGTCGGCGTATTTTTCAGTTATAGTTACAATTGGCCATCAGGAGCTACGATCGTGTTAGCATGTACCGCATTTTTTATCCTTGCTTTTTTATTTTCTCCAACAAAAGGAATTTTATTTCAGAAAGGAAGCAGATAGATGAAAACAAAGAAATCACTCTTTTTGATCCTGGCAATTAGTTTATTAGCATTAGTTGGCTGCGGAAAGCAAACTTCAAATCAAGCAGACGAAGTAAGTAAAGAAAAGCTGTCAGTCGTGGCAACCAATTCGATTTTGGCGGATATGGCAAAAGAGGTCGGAACAGATAAAATAGATATCCACAGTATCGTACCAGTCGGAACAGATCCGCATGAATATGAAGTACTACCAGAAGACATCAAAAAGGCAAGCGACGCAGATGTCATTTTGTACAACGGATTGAATCTTGAAACAGGTAACAGTTGGTTCGATAACTTGATGGAAACGGCTAAAAAAGAAGAAGGAAAAGATTATTTTGCAGTTAGCAAAAATGTAGAACCTCTTTATTTAACTAGCGGTGAAGAACATACAAAAGCGGATCCTCATGCTTGGCTAGACCTGTCTAACGGAATAAAATATGTGCAGGAAATCGCACGTATATTCTCTGAAAAAGATGCAGAAAATGCGACACATTATAAGCGAAATGCAGAAACATACGTGGAAAAACTAAAAGAATTAGATACACAAGCGAAGGAAAGTTTTGCTTCTATCGAAGAGAACAAAAAATTATTAGTAACAAGTGAAGGAGCATTCAAATATTTTTCAAGGGCTTATGATTTGCCAGCAGCATATATATGGGAAATCAACACAGAAAGCCAAGGCACGCCTGACCAAATGAAAGCAATTATTGATCAGGTAAGAGCAAAAGAAGTGCCAGTTTTATTCGTGGAAACTAGTGTAGATCCAAGAAGTATGGAACGAGTAGCAAAAGAAACGGGTTTGGAAATTTATGATAAATTGTTCACTGATTCTATAGCCAAAGAAGGGGAACAAGGAGATTCTTACTATCAGATGATGAAATGGAACATCGAAACAATCCATGAAGGTTTATCCCAAACAAAAGAGAGCTGAAAAACGCAAGGTCTGGCTTAAGGAGCGGACCTTGCGTTTTTTTTACAAGAAACCGGAAAAAATTATGATGTTTTTCGGCGTACAGATACCCTTTTTGAGAAAATTCCGTTATAGTTAGAGTAAGGAAGGAAGGTGTGGCTATGAATTTTACACGTAAAGATAAATATACGATTAAAGAAGAAGTATTTCGATTGATCAACCAGCAAGAAAATACTGACAAGGATCAAGACCTTCAATTTCTTGAAGCAGAATTAGCTAAATTATTCATAGCAAATCAAAACGAGACAACAGAACCAGATGAAGAGCTGTACATAGGCAAATGGTTGTTTGATGAATTTCAGCCTTTAGATGAAAATACCGGTATCGGTTATTTTGTGTTCCTTTCTCCAGTCGGCTTCACACCTGGCGTATTAGTTAAACAAAACGACGAAATCACCGTCAAAGCATGGCCTGCTTTGTTTTCAGTAATCAAAGCAGAAGGAGTAATCAAAAAGATCCAGTCGGCCTATTATAAAAGTCAATTTATTGCCAACAGCAAATTAATGAATATGTTTTATAACCGCCTAGTAGAAATTGCCAGACCCGGGAAGATCCCGCAAACATTCACGTATACGCAGCAAAAAAATCTCTATGAAGAAGTACTGTATTCCCGCGATCTGTCTGAGTTTTCACCATGGGAAGAGGTAAGACTCCATGAATTGTTAAGTACAAAACCAGTTTCTTTGAATTTTTTCAACGCATTGGATAACAAAAGAAAATTGATTTCGACAAATTATTGGGAAGTATTTGCTGCAAGAAAAAAATGGATGGAAGAAAAGAAGATTGCTGATCAGCAAATCCAGTTTGTCCAACTGAAAAAAGAAAAACTATATTATGGATTATACAGCCGTTAACAGCAAGCGAGGAAGACCATGACATTAAAAGAAGAAATTATACAAGAAAGCAAACGATTAGGAATTGACAAGATCGGGTTTACGACGGCGGAGCCTTTTGATTCATTAAAAGAGTCGTTGGAAGAGCAAAAAGCAGCCGGACATACTTCTGGTTTCGAACACCCAAATATCGATGAGCGACTTTACCCAGAAATGACATTTGATCAGCCAAAATCAATCATTTCCATTGCTCTTGCGTATCCTACTAGGATCCATGAAGAAGTACCTAGGGATGAAAAACGGGGGCAATTCGCTCGTGCCTCATGGGGGATCGACTATCATGATATACTGAGAGACCGATTGAATCGATTGATCGAATTCATCCAAACAAGAGCAGAAAAATGGCAAAAAGAAGAGGAATGGCGTCTAGCTCCGCAAGTAGACACTGGGGAACTGATCGATGTCGCTGTAGCACAGCGAGCTGGATTAGGATTTATCGGCCGAAACGGATTGCTGATCACCGAAGAGTTCGGTTCATTTGTCTATCTTGGTGAAATCGTCACTAATATCGTATTTGAGCCGGATAAACCAGGAGAGTTTGGTTGCGGTGACTGTATGCGCTGTGTGACTGCTTGTCCGACGAAAGCATTGCTTGGTGATGGCAGAATGAATGCACAGCGATGTTTATCTTATCAAACGCAGACAAAAGGGATGATGCCCGAAGAATATCGGAAAAAAATGCGAAATGTCATTTATGGATGCGATATCTGCCAGTTAGTCTGCCCTTACAATCAAGGAAAAGATTTTCATTTTCATGAAGAGATGGAACCAAAAATAGATGAAGTATATCCAAAATTAAAGCCGATGCTGTCGATGTCGAATAAAAATTTCAAGCAGCAATTTGGGCATTTAGCCGGTTCGTGGCGTGGAAAAAAACCTTTGCAGAGAAACGCATTGATTGCTTTAGCTAATCTAGGAGATCGAACGGCATTGCCTGAGATTTCAGAATGTTTAACGGATGTCCGCCCTGTCATCAGAGGAACAGCAGCTTGGGCTATTGGACGTCTCGGAACAAAAGAGCCAGAAAAATGGCTTGATGTATTAGATGAAACATTAGCTAAAGAATCGGAAGAAGTCGTCATAAATGAACTAGAACATGCACAAAAATTGTTGCGGAGAAAGTTAAAATAAAAAAATAGTAAGCATTATTCATTGTTTTTGTCCAGTAATTGTTGTAACAATTACTGGTTTTTTTGTATTTTTTACGTTTTTTTAATAGAATTTGATAAAAATCAAACATTTTTTTCCTTTTTTTTATGGATTATTGCAGTAAATATTACAGAAAACGTGTTTTTTATTCAAAAATAAAAAAACACAGAAAAACGATTACTTTGCTTATATAACAACGATCTGATGGTTTTACATCAAAAAAATTTTTGTTCAAATGTTACAAATATTAAATAATCCGTCATTTTGTCATTAAATGTCATGATTCTTTTACCTATGAAATATTTCTAAATGATAAAGTTAATAGCGTCGAAAGAATAAAAAACGGAGAAAAAAAGGAGTTTAATATGAATTCATTTAAGAAAATTGTTTTAGGTACAACTTTTGCTGCTGGTGCTACTGCAATGTTTGTAGGAACTACAAATGCTCACGCTGATGAAGTTTACACAGTAAAATCAGGTGATTCATTATCTAAGATTTCACAAAAATTTGCAGGAGACAACTCAATGATCGATGCAATTGCTGAAAAGAATTCAATTGCAGACATCAACCGCATTTATGTTGGTGAACAATTAACAATCCCAACTTCAAATGATTCTTCAGCAACAACAGAAAGCAACACAACAGAAAATACAGCATCTACAACTGAAACAGCAACGCAAGAACATACATACGTTGCACCTGTTGAAACAGTTGAAGTAGCTCCTGCTGCCCCAGCTGTTGCAACGGCGCCAACTTCAAGCTCTGCAAAAGAATGGATCGCACAAAAAGAATCAGGCGGTTCATACACAGCTACTAACGGACGTTACATCGGCCGTTACCAATTAGATGCTTCATACTTAAACGGCGACTATTCAGCTGCCAATCAAGAACGTGTAGCAGAACAATACGTAACATCTCGTTATGGTTCATGGGATGCTGCTAAAACATTCTGGTTAGCAAACGGTTGGTACTAAGCCGATAAAAGAAAAATGATGAAACCGAGAGTCTTGTTTATTCAAGTTCTCGGTTTTTTTTATGAAAAATAAATGATTTGTTTCCCTCTGCACAGCAGTACAAATAAAAACTCGGATAATGTATAATAAAGAAAACGCTTTTTTGTTTAGGGGATGAGGAGGAGCCATGAGTACAAAAGAGAGTCTCGAACTAGAGAAAATCACAAGTGAAAATCCACTGTTATCCAGTATTCGATCCATTGTTGAAACGGCATTCTACGGTAATAATGTGCAAAAAGTTTTTGACAGGGAAACAGCTTATCAACTAGCAAAAGGGAGTCCAGGAACGATCATCACAGATTTAACGGTCTCACATGCTGAAGAACTAGATTTACCAGCTGACGCTAGGACACTAGTATTCAATGATGGGAGTATTGTAGGAAGAACAGCAAGTGCTCGGCGTATCTTTGAGGACTTGGACAAGGAGCAAAGTAAATATGAGAAGATCTTGAGAGAAGCCGTGTATCAAAGTCGAAAGCGACAATTTTATCATACAAAAGTAATCGTTGGTCTATCTGAAGAATTTTCTGTACAAAGTCATTTGTTGATTCCAGAAGGATTTGAGAACAATCTGTATTCTTATATACTGAATTTTCAGCCAGCGAATGCGAAGATTTTGGCTACTTATCAAAAATCTGTGTCCTTTGACGAGGGAGATCTTTATATCTTTTGTGATCCCGAATGGACGCATGAAGCCTTTCCCAATGGACTCGTTTTATTTGATTCTCTCCATAATACAGCTGCTGTGCTAGGATTACGTTACTTTGGGGAATTAAAAAAAGCGACTTTGACGCTTGCTTGGGCATTGGGGAGTCGCAATGGTTTTATTGCCTGTCATGGCGGGATGAAACAATATACTAGTAATGATCAGACTTATACGATGGCTGTATTTGGGTTGTCCGGTTCTGGAAAATCAACGATCACCTTAGCACAACATTCGGAAGGGCACTCTGTTACGATCCTACATGACGATGCTTTTGTTATTTCTAGAAAAAATGGTTTTGCTACTGCCTTGGAACCTTCTTACTTTGATAAAACACAAGACTATCCGTCTGATGACCCGGCCATTTCTTTTTTCCTTACTTGTCAGAATGTGGGCGTGACATGTACAAGTAAAGGAGAAAAAGTTCTAGTGACAGGAGATATACGAAACGGAAATGGACGGACAGTCAAATCACGTTATGCGACACCAGACCGAGTCAATCATCTTAGCGAAAAGATCGATGCTGTTTTTTGGATCATGAAAGATGATTCACTTCCGCCAATTATCAAGATCAATGACCCGGTTTTAGCAGCGTCTTTTGGTGCAACATTAGCAACAAAACGATCAGATGCGGAAAATATCACTACAAAAAGACAGCTAGATGAGTTAGTCATTGAACCATTTGCTAATCCTTTCCGTGTCTATCCTCTTAGGGAAGACTATCAAGCTTTTCGAGAGTTGTTTTTGAAACAGCAAACAGCCTGCTATGTCTTGAATACTGGATACTTCGATGATAAAAAAATTAAACCTGAAACGACATTGTCAATCGTTGAAAGAATCGTGCAAGAAACGGCAGAATTCAAGTCGTTTGGTCCGTTTGAAGATATCCACTATTTACCTATACCAGATTTTCCTGTTTCTTTTGAGGATACATCCTATAAAAATCTGGTGAAACAACGACTTGATATTCGTTTACGATTCATTGAAGCTCAGATAGGAAAAAATCTCTTGCCAGATGAAGCAAAAGAAAGTTTGGAGAATTTGATTCAGAAATTGAACTAAAATAACAGCTTTTTCAAGAAGTAATCTATGCGCAATATCGCTCGGGATTCTTACTTGAAAAAGCTGTTTTTCTATGATGGATTTTTCGTAATATAGGTGGAGATGTCCTTTTGATAATCTTCCGTAGGCCAATGACCAGTATTTAAGAAGTTGGCTAATAGATAGCCGATATAAGGACCTGTCGTCAAACCAGAAGAGCCTAGACCGCTAGCAGCCAGTAGACTTGGGTCATCTGGCAATACGCCGAAGAATGGGGAAAAATCTGACGTATAGGCACGGGTGCCTACACGGAACTCGTATGGCCAGTTTTTTATCTGATCTGAATCAGCCAAGAACTGTTCTGTACTCTTAGTCAATCCCTTATAAGCTTCGCTAGTAGGAGCCAAATCCCAGCCTTGATCGTTCTCATGGGTAGCACCTAAAAGGATCTTTCCGTCCATGAAAGGAATGAAATCAGCTTCTCCGTCAAGCATAGCAACAGGCCAGTCTTGACTCATCTTATAAGATGTCTGAAATGCTAAAAGCTGCCCTTTTTGCGGACGTATATCTGCAGAATAGCCTAAATTTTTTAATAGAGGCTTAAGTGCAGGACCAGGTGTCAAGATTACGCGGTCAGCTGTGTATTCTCCAAATGGTCCCTTGATGAGCCAAGAATCGTTCTTCTTATGCAAGGTGACTTTTGCCTGGATCTGCTCGATTTGTTTTTGTACTAAACGCTGACCAAGATGTTCTAAATATGCTTTTCCATCCAGACGACCGCCACCACTGATACGCAGTGAAACTGCTGGCTTCAATAACGGAAGAGCTTGGGATGTCTGTTCAGGTGAAAGCCATTCGATGTTTCCAATTTCTGGTGCTTCTTCTTTTCGTTTCTCCGCAAGAACAGCTAATTCAGCTAAATCTTTTTCAGGTCGAAGCAAAAGTGTCCCTGATTGTGCATAAATCGTTTGATCAAGTTGGAAATCTTTTATGAGTTTAGGGAAAAAAGCAGCGCCGTCTTTAGCCAGACGATACCATTGTTTGTTTCTGCGTTTTGACAACCAAGGGGAGATGATCCCAGCGCTTGCTTTCGTTGCCTGTCCTGTCCCTTCATCAAACAAAGCAACATCGAATGTTGATGTGTCCAAGTAATTGGCTAGGGTCATACCAATGATCCCGCCACCGATAATGGCAATTTTTTCCATAAAAAAGCCTCCTTTTACAAACAACCATTTTCACACAAAAAAACGGCAGATGCAACACCTGCCGTATATGGAAACTACGCTTTTTTAGCAAAAAACAGAGAATAGACGAATCGAGCAAAGCTGATAAGAAGCAACAGCAATAAGACGCCCAATGCCGCTTTTGATCCTAATGTAGTAGACACTTCGTAACTATGGGAAGTATGATGCTGAACATAATTGATAATAACCGCTACTAATGAAGTAGCCACAGCACCAGAAAACTGTTGCAAGGTATTGAACATTGCATTCCCGTCTCCTTGCAGTTCTTCATTCAGTGCATTCATTCCAGTCGTCATCATATTGCTGTAAGACAATCCTATACCGACCATATAAAAAACATGACAGGCAATCAATACACCCAATGAAGCGTGTCCGATAAGCAGGAATAATGCTAGCCAACCAATCAAAGAAAGGATCAGTCCAGCAAAAATTGGCTTCTTCGGACCATATTGATCCAGCATTTTACCAGAAAAAGGAGAAAGCAAAGCACCAACCGCTGCACCGGGAAGCATGGCTAATCCAGCGACAAAAGGACTTCTTCCTTGAACGATCTGAAGGAAATTCGGTAAGACAAAAGACACACCAAGTAATAAAAACTGATAAACCAAGAAACCAATCAAAAACAAACGGAATGTTTTATTTGAAAGAATGGACAGTCGGATCAGCGGATGTTCCACTTTTTTACTTCGATAGTAAAATAGGAACCAGCCAATCCCGCCAATGATCAAAGCAATCCAACTAGAAAGTGTTCCCAACGTACTCAAAAATGTCAGACTTCCACTAAACAAAAGAAAGATTCCTAAAACGCTCCACCAATCCAAATAACCATTTTTTTGTACTGCCATCTCGGGAATAGCAAACCAGCCGATAATCAAAGAAAGGATCAAAATGGGCACAAGAAACAGGAAAATATGATTCCATGTAAAATGGGAAGTCATAATGCCTCCGTAAGTGGGGCCAATCGCTGGAGCAATGGCCGTTGTCAAAGTACCGACACCCATCATCGCGCCTCGTCGATTGAGGGGGGCAAATGTCAAGATAATATGGAACATCAACGGAAGAGCGATACCTGTCGCTGCCCCTTGGAGCAATCGACCAAACAATAGGACCATGAAGGTAGGAGAGAAGAAGTCGATCATTATACCTGCCAAGAAAAGCAGATTTGAAGCTAAAAAGAGTTTTTTGAGACTAAAATTGCGATTCAAATAAGTAGATAGCGGAACAATGATCGAAATCATCAAAAGATAAATCGTTGTTACCCATTGGACTTGTGCGGTCGTTAAATCAAACTGTCTAATAAGAGTGGGGAAAGTTACATTCATGGCCGTCTCGATCAATACGCCCGCAAAAGACATCATCCCTGTTGCAATTACTGCAGGTACTAAAAGCAGCTGTTTTTGTTTCGTCATTTACATCACCTCTAAAAAATTTCGTAAAAAAAGAGAGTGATTTCTATTATAAAAATAGAAACCGCCTCTCTCTCGACACGCCGAAACGTGTTATCTGTACGATTTATTTACTTAACTTATTCTAGCACAAACTGAAAAATAGTGTCAACACGATTAGCCAAGTCACTCAAAAAGAGGTATGATAATAAATAACTAAATGGAATTTCTCGGAGGAAGAAAAATGGAAAAAATCGAATGGCGTAAAGACAAGAGCTATAGTATGAAAAAAAGCCCGCAAATACTAGAGGTTCCTAAAAAACCATTCTTTAGCATCAGAGGGATCGGGGACCCGAATCAGGAAGACTTTAAACGAAGAGTAGCCTGTCTATATGCAGTCAGCTATGCAATACGCATGTCGCCTAAAAAAAATTGGCTGATTCCTGATTATCAGCTGTATACTGTCTATCCATTGGAAGGACAATGGGGACTGCAAGAAAAGTATTTGCATGAACCAGTGATGAAAAAAGAACATTTTTCTTATCAATTGATGATCCGACAGCCTGACTTTGTTACAGAAGCGATAGCACAAGAAGCCATTCAGCGTTCTCTGAGCAAACTTCCGGAAGACTTGAGAGAACAAGTAGCATTCGGAAAGATGGAAGAAGGTCTTTGTGCCCAAATCTTACACATCGGTTCCTATGATGAAGAACCAGAATCCTTTGAGAAATTAGAAGCATTCATTGCAGAAGAAGGCTATCAAAGAACTTCTAAAGAACATAAAGAAATCTATATCAGCGATCCACGAAAATCTGCACCTGAAAAAATGAAGACGATTTTGCGTGTCAAAATAGAAAAAGGATAGCAACCTGAATAAAACCGAAAAAATAAAAGTAAAAAATACCAAAATAAGAAGAAATATTACTTGTCTTTTGCTATAATCAATATTGAGAGGTGTCTAATATGAAAAAAAAACAGCGACAAGCATTGATCCGCCAAATGATTACAGAACAACCGATTGGGACACAGGAAGAGCTGCTTACACGGTTGCATGAAGCAGGTGCCGATGTGACTCAAGCTACGATTTCTCGAGACATCAGAGAAATGAAGTTAGTAAAAAGCCAAAATGAAAATAAAATAGTATGCTATACATTATTTAACCAACCATCTGTTTCTTTAAATGAAGAACGTTTGCGTACGGCAATTAGGCGTGAGGTTTTACGTATACAGTCTGTTCAATTCATGGTTATCGTATTGACTGAACGAAATGGCGCTGATGTGGTAACGAATTGGATAGACGAAGTTGCTTATCCCGAAGTTGTTGGAACGATGGCAGGTGTAGATACATTCATTATTATTTGCCGCTCAGAAGAAGAAGCACAGCGATTTGCGGAAAAATTAGAAAAAATGAGGGAATAAATGAGGAGGACTTTTATATGCAAGATATGAAAGCGCTACAAAATGGATCGGATATTCGAGGGATTGCATTACCAGTTGAAGGTCATGAAGTCAATTTGACGACAGACAGGGTAGAAAAGATCGGCTGGGGACTAGCAAACTGGCTAAAGAAAAAGAAGAAATCAACTAATCCGACTAAAAAATGGACGATTGGGATTGGTCATGACAGCAGGATCAGCGGACCAGCACTAAAAGAGGCGTTGATCCAAAGTCTGAAAGAACAAGGGATACATGTCATTGATTTCGAATTAGCTACTACGCCAGCTATGTTTATGTCCACTCAATTTGAACAATTCTCATGCGATGCTGCGGTCATGCTGACTGCTAGCCATCTTCCTTATTATTACAACGGAATAAAATTTTTTACCTCAGAAGGAGGAGCAGAAAAAGAAGATATTGCTTATATCCTGTCACAACAGCAAAAAATAAACAGTGAACAAGTAGGAAGTGTGGAAAAAGCAGACCTTTTGATACCTTATGCGCAAGATTTAGTCACAAAAATCAAAAAAGGGATGAGAACACAAGATGACAAACCACTAAAAGGTTGGAAAATCATCGTGGATGCTGGAAATGGTGCTGGAGGATTCTTTGCTGAAAAAGTATTGAATAGCTTAGGCGCTGATACAACAGGATCTCAATTTTTGGAACCAGATGGTCGATTTCCTAATCACATCCCCAACCCTGATAACAAAGAAGCGATGGAAAGTATCAAGCAGGCTGTTTTAGCAAATGAAGCAGATCTTGGGATCATTTTTGACACAGATGTGGATCGTTCAGCTGTGGTCAGTGCTTCTGGAACAGTCATCAATCGAAATAATTTGATCGCAGTATTAAGTACGATCGTATTAAAAGAACATCCAGAAACAAGGATCGTAACGAATTCGCCTACTTCTTCTCATCTACAAAAATTCATTGAAGAAAAAGGAGGTACCCAAATTCGTTATATTTCCGGCTATCGAAATGTAATCAATAAAGCATTAGAACTTAATCGTCTTGGGAAAGATACACAGCTAGCCATCGAAACAAGCGGACACGCTGCATTCAAGGAAAATTATTTTCTGGATGATGGTGCATATGTCATCGCGAAGATCCTGATGCTTTTGCCAGAATTAAAAAGAAAAGGTATCACATTAGATGAACAAATCAAAGAGTTGAAACAGCCCGTAGAAGTACAAGAAATCCGACTAAAATTGTTCAGCGATGAACCACGCGAACAAGGAAACAAGATATTAGAAGAAATGAAGCGACTGCTGGAAGAAGAAAAAGGGATGAACTTCGACCCGGCAAATGAAGAAGGTATTCGGTATAATCTGCAAGAACCTTATGGAAGCGGTTGGTTTTTGATTCGTTTAAGCTTACATGAGCCGTTGTTAGTATTGCAGATAGAAAATGACGAAAGCGGAAAGAACCAGCTAGTGTTAGAAAAACTAGCAAACTTATTCGGACATTTTTCTGATCTTGGATCATTACCAGCAGAATAAACCAAACTTCTTGAAAGGTAGTTGCTTGGACAACAAAAAAAGTGGTAAGGTTAAACCGAGTGCTGGTAAGGTGGCCAGCAAAAGGAGGAAAAAAATGGTAACGAATATGGTTATTTTTTTAACAGTATTGGTCTATGGGGTCAACTTTCTGGTATATATGTATCTTAAAATCAATCATATAAAAGATTATTTAGAAAAGATTGCTATTTATTTTGGAACGAATATGACCCTGTTGTTCACGAGTGGCATCTTTTTGTTTTTTGGAAAAATAGTAGAAGACGGTATTCTGGTATTTGAATAAGCAGAATTTTTGTAGAAAGCGCCTTACTTGTCATACACTATAACTATAGCAAGTAGCAAATGGTCAATCGAAAGGAGCAGTACAATGAAAAAAGCATACGAAACAGCAATGATTAACCATGGCGGGCGCAATGGAGAAGTCGAGGCACCCAATGGCTCGATGCATATGAAAATCACTCCTCCGGGAATCCATGCAGAAGGAACAAATCCAGAACAATTATTTGCAGCAGGTTATGCTTCTTGTTTCAATGGGGCAGTACAACATATGATCAAAGAAGCAGGAATGACCGCAGAGTCCACAGTAAAAGCACGTGTCTCTCTTTATAAATTAGATGATGGCGGCTATCAGATCGGTGTAGTATTAGAAGTGCATATCGATGGCATCAGCGAAGAAGAAGCCCAAAAAATTGCAGAAGATGCGCATGAATTCTGCCCTTACTCCAAAGCAACTAGAGGAAATATCGACGTAGAAGTAACGATTGTTTAGAAGAATAAAGGAAATCGAACCAGACTAAAAACGTGAAAGGACCGCTTTTTGTCTGGTTTTTTTGACAAACAAAGCAGATGATTTGGAAAATAGACGATTATCGGTTATCATATTTTTGTACCAATCGGTAGGTAAAGAAGAAGCGAGGGAAAAAGGATGGAAAAATATCAAAATATTGTGATCGGTTTTGGAAAAGGCGGTAAGACTTTAGCGAAGGCGTTAGCTTCAAAAGGCGAATCGGTTTTAGTTGTTGAAAAGTCAACACGTATGTATGGCGGAACATGTATCAACATCGGCTGTATTCCTTCTAAATCATTGATTTTCAATGGAGAAAGAGGAATCGATTTTACAGAGGCTGTTGCTCGGAAAGAAAAATTGACGGGCATGCTTCGTGCCAAAAATTATCATATGATTAGCGATGAGGCGACTGGGACAGTGATGGACGGCACAGCACGTTTTCTTTCTAACCATCAAATCGAAGTAACGAATAATGGTGAAAAAGTGATTGTTGAAGGCGAACGGATTTTCATCAATACTGGTTCTGAACCAATCATTTTACCAATCAAAGGATTGAATACAAGTCGCTACTTGATTGATTCTACGCAAGCAATGGATCAGGAACAATTACCGGAAAAATTAGTGATCATTGGAGCTGGATATATTGGTCTGGAATTTGCATCAATGTTCAATGAATACGGATCTAAAGTTGTCGTTCTTGATGCCCATCCTGAATTTCTTCCACGTGAAGATGAAGACATTGCACAAATGATTTTAGAAGATTTGACGAATGCAGGGATCGAGTTCCACTTAGGTGTGACTGTTGATGAAGTAGCAGACCAAGAATCAACAGCTGCCGTTACCTTTACAGAAGATGGTCAAAAAGTAACGATTGAAGCATCTAAAGTTTTAGCAGCAACTGGCCGAAAAGCTAATACAGCTTCTCTTGGATTAGAAAATACAGATGTTAAACTGACTGATCGCGGAGCAATCGCTGTAGATGAATACCTTCGTACAGATGCGGAAAACATTTGGGCGATTGGAGACGTCAAAGGCGGACTGCAGTTCACTTATATCTCTTTAGATGATTATCGAATTATCATGGATCAGTTGAAAGGCGAAAATACACGAACAACGAATAACCGGAAAGCTGTGCCTTACAGTGTATTTATCACTCCGACTTTATCTAATGTAGGATTAACAGAAAAACAAGCCAAAGCACAAGGCGTCAATTACAAATTATTCAAGTATATGACAAGCGGTGTTCCTAAAGCACAAGTATTAGAAGATCCTAAAGGGGTATTCAAAGTTTTAGTTGATCCTGAAACTGACTTGATTCTAGGCGCAAGTATCTATGCGGAAGATTCTCATGAAGTCATCAACTTGATTTCGCTAGCTATGAATGGAAAACTTCCTTATACGTTATTGAGAGATCAAATCTATTCTCATCCAACAATGAGTGAAGCTCTAAATGATGTATTAAAATAAATAACGAATGGAGAATTTAGCATGTTCAACAACAAAAATACAGCAGTAGTTCTAACTGACCCGCAAGTCGAGTTCTTGAAACCAGCAGGCGGTGGCTTTGGTTTGACAAAAGATATCTTAGAAAAATACAATACGATCGAAAATATGATCGAAATGGTGAAACAAGCAAAAGAAAAAGGATACAAACTCTTTATTTCTCCTCATTATTTTTATCCACATGACCATAAATGGCAATTTGGCGGTGCAGGAGAACATATGATGCTTGAGCAGCAGATGTTTGCTAGAAAAAGTCAATATGAACCAGTGGAAGAAGGTTCAGGAGCCGATTTTATCGAAGAATTGAAACCATATTTGGATGAAAATACGATCATCAGCTCTCCTCATAAAATCTTTGGACCAGAAAGCAACGACTTAGCGCTTCAATTGAGAAAAAATGGAATCGACACAGTAATTCTCGGTGGAATGAACGGAAACTTGTGTAGCGATTCCCATATGCGTGAATTGGTAGAGAGTGGATTCAATGTTGTGGTAGCGACAGATGCAATTGGTGCTCCTGGCCAAGAAGCAATGGATGCAGCGTTGACGAACTTTGGTTTTATTGCAGATCAAGTGATGACAACAGAGGAAGTATTAGAGCAACTATCATAAGATAGGAACTGCTTTTGTCCTCGCAGTTCTTGAATCAATGAACATCTAGCTACAAGAGAACAGTTTTATAGTGAGGACTGTGTCAGATAATTTGGCATAGCCCTTTTTAAACGATTAGGAAGATAAAATGATGAATTTATTGTATAATATAGGACTATGAGAGATGAAAAAGGAGAATATCATTGAAAACAAAGGAAAAGATCTTGGAAGCGACCAAAGATCTTATTTATAAAAAAGGCTATCACGAAACGTCAATCCGGGATATTCTAGCAGCTTCTGATACGGGGAAAGGGCAATTTTATTATTACTTTTCTTCAAAAAAAGAAGTTTGTCTAGCGGTGATCCATGCGCATATGGACATGTGGCAGACAGAGTTGTTTGAAGACATCTTAAATGCTGGAAAACAGCCAGAAGAAGCACTAGAAGAAATGTTGGATTGGATTTTCGCTGATCATGAGGCACAAATCACTTATCATGGCTGTCCTGTGGGGAATTTGATTATTGAGTTGAGTACAGTGGATGAAGAATTCCGTCTATTGCTACTAGAATTAGTCAATCAATGGGTCAAGTATACGAAACAAAATATCTTGGCACTTTCTGAAGAAAAACTGTCCGATGCAGAGGCAGACCGTCAAGCCAAAGCGTTGATTGCTGAAATCCAGGGCAGTATCTTATTGTTGAAAGTCACACAAGATCTATCACTACTTAGACAGAATTTTCAATTGATCAAAGAAAGATTGTTAACTTCGCAAAAGGTTCTTTAATAATTAGAGGTTGTGACAGAAGTGGTCAGCTTCAAGA